>DATLJJ010000478.1:0-2385 GCA_035538975.1 Sphingomonas sp.
AATAGGCCGCCTGCGGCATGGCAAAGGCGACGATGTTCATCAGCAGGATGCCCATCACCGCGACTCCGCGAAGCGTGTCGAGCGCGAGGATGCGTTCGGGCGGAGGCGTCACGCGCGGGCGCGGCGCGCGACGAGGCCGAAGCTGAGGCCGACCAGGATGATGTGGGCGAAAAGCTGCTTGGCGAGCTCGACGGGATCGGCGCTGGGGAAGGAAGCGCCGAAGCGCAGCGGCAGGACGAGTCCGTACATCACCAGCCACAGCGCCACGCCGTAGAGCGCGCCGGCGAGCAGCGGATGCGCGCGCACCCATGTAAGTCGTGCGTCCGCGAGCATGAACACCGATGCCATCACGGCCATGATCGCGAAATGGACGAGCAGGCCGGTGGCGGCGCCCGTCGCGCCCCATTGGCGTGCCGCGGGGAAGGGGCCGCTGGCGACCGCGCGCAGCATGTTGGCAATCGGCCGGCCGGCAGCGGCCGTGTCGATTGCGGCCATCGCTATGTCGAGCGTGCCCGCGACCAGAGTCGCGGCTGCGATCCGGCGCCCCAGGCTTGCACGTCCGTCCTCGGCCATTTCACCTCTCCCCGATCGGGGGGCAGGCTACAGCCAGGTCGTGATCTGCTCCAGCGGCTTCTTTTCGAGTACCGGTGCGGTAGCCTCGGGCGCCGCATGGCCGGCGACGATCATCATCACCGGCTTCTCGCTCTGCGGGCGGCCGCAGACGCGATTGAGGAAACCCATCGCCGCCGGCGTGTGCACCAGCGTCGCGACTCCTGCCTGGTGGAGCGTCGCGAGCAGCAGCCCGCACGCGATGCCCACGCTCTCCGACACGTAATAATTGGGTGCGATCTCGCTGTGCTCGGCGACGGTGCGTCGGACGGCGAACACCACGATCAGCCAAGGCGCGCTTTCGAGATAGGGCTTTTCGGCATGGGTGCCGAGCGGCGTGAGCGCCTCGAGCCAGCGGCTGCCCGCGCGGCCGGCGTAGAAGGCGCGTTCCTCTTCCTCGACCGCGACGCGGATCGCCGTGCGCGCTTCGGGCGCAGTGACGACGCAGAAATGCCAGGGCTGGCGGTTGGCGCCGTTGGGGGCAGAGGCGGCGGCGAGCAGCGCCGCGTCGATCACTTCGCGCGGCACCGGCCGATCGCTGAACGCGCGGCAGCTGCGCCGCGTGCGCATCGACGCGCTGAAGCGCTGCGCACGCGCTATGCGTTCGGCATCGTCGATTTCGGGATCATGCTGCCAGGGCAGCGCTTCAAATTCTTGCATCGGGCGGCTCCGCCGGGCGACATGGCAAAATGGTACCGGCTGAAACAGTCCGCTATTCTACTGGTTCGGGTCAGCGCAACTGTTTGCGAACGACCAGTTTTAACCCTGACCAGGTGTCATCGACCGCGCAGACCTTGATATCCACCAGCCCGCGGGGGAGCGCGACGTCGCGTACCACGCCCTCGGAAATGTCGGTTTCCGTGCCTGCGGCGCTCTTTGGCCAGGAGACCCAGATGAAGCCATTATGGGCAATCAGCTGGTGCGCCGCGGCGAGTTCGCGTTCCAATCTGGCACGGTCGGTCTCGAAAAGCCAAACACATTGCAGCCCTTCGGTGGCCGCCTGCTGCTCGTCGATGCCGTAGTGGCCCGGGGCGAGCGCGGCGCGGACCTCCTCGGGCATATTGTGGAACCAGCAGCGCATGCCGCGCTTGAGGCCGATCTTCTCCCCGAGGGGCGTGCCCGAATAGCCTGCCGTCATCGTCCTGCCCTCCAGGCGGCCTGTCCAGGCATCCTAGCCCCAATTGGCGGGCGACGGGAAGCCCACCGTTCCGGAGCCTTCAATCCGTCCCCGCCAGGAGGAGGATCGACAAAGAGCCTGGCGACCTATGCGAGGGCGGCGTCCTCACCCATCAGCTGCGGGAAGAAGCCCTCGTGCGCGGCGCGCAAATCGGCGAGGCTGACGGTCCAGTCGCCTTCGTCGAGCTCGAAGATGATCTGGTCCTTGATCGTGCGACCGAGCGGGTCGGCGGGGACGTTGGCCTTGTGCGCGGCGGCCATGAAATCGGCGAGGCAGCTGTCGCAGACGGTCACGATGTAGAGCCCCTGATCCTCGCCGAACAGCGATCCGGCCACACCGAACGGCTGCGGCTCGTTGACCAGCACGCCGATGCCCGATGCCAGCGCCATCTCGGCGAGCGCCACAGCGAGGCCGCCGTCGGACACGTCATGGCAGGCCGTGATGGCGCCGGACTGGATCTGCTGGCGGATGAAGTCGCCGGTGCGGCGCTCGGCGGCGAGGTCTACCGACGGGGGCGGGCCTTCCTCGCGGCCGTGGATCTCGCGCAGCCAGATCGACTGGCCGAGATCGCCGCCGCGTTCGCCGACAGCGATCACCGT
>DATLJJ010000479.1:0-3300 GCA_035538975.1 Sphingomonas sp.
CCTGATAGGTGGCGATCACCACGTCCTTGCGATAGTCGAGGCTGACCGGTGTTTTGCCGCCTGTGAAGCTCAGCGGGCTGACGTTGCTGGCGGTGAGCTCGACCAGCGGCACGTCCTGGAACCAGCTTCCCTTGTTGCCGGGCTTGAGCCCAGCCTTTTCGAAGCGTTCGACCAGATATTTGAGCGTCTTCTCCTCGCCCGCGGTGGTCGGCGCGCGGCCTTCGAATTCGTCGGACGAGAGCGTGCGCGTCACGTCCTTGAGCGTGTCGACCGAAAGCGCGGGCGCGGTCTGTGCCGCGGCGGCTGTGCTCGCCAGCAGCAGGGCGGCGGTTAGGGCAAGGCGCATGAAAACTCCCCGGATCTGCAATTGCGTCGATCCTGCCAGCGCCCCTGCGCTCCGGCAATGGCCGCGCTGCCGATTGCGCTCGCGCGGTGGCTGGTGCAGCAATGATAGCGATAACAGCGGGAGAGGGCCATGCGAGCGGGATGGGGATTCGCGCTGGCGCTGATGGCGACAGCAGTTGCGGCGGGCGCGCAGCAGCAGGATTACCGCGCGGCGGAGGCGGATCGGCGCGCGATGCTCGACCGGCTCGGCATCGCCGACACGCGGCCCGGCGCCGACGGCTTCAATCGGGACGCGCCCACCGCCGCCAACTATGACGAAGCGAAAGCGGGGAGCCCCGAGCTCCCGCCGCTACTGCGCTTCGCCGACGGCGCGCCGGTGCGAAACGCCTCGGAATGGAAGCACCGGCGTGCCGAGATCGTCGAGCTTTTCGACCGGGAGATCTACGGCCGCGTACCCGCCAGCGCGCCGCGGATCGACTGGCGCGTGGTCAAGGAGGAACGCACCACCGAGGCGGGCATGCCGGTGGTCAAGCGCTGGCTCGAGGGTGTGGCCGACAACAGCACGTGGCCGCAGGCGTCGGCGACGATCGGGCTGCGCTACACGCTGCCCGCCGAAGCGAAAGGCAAGGTGCCGGTCATCCTCTCCTTCGGCTTCCCCGAAGGGTTCCGCTTGCCCGGCCCACCCCGTCCGCCCGAGCCGGGTCCGCCCTATACCGAGCAGCTGCTGCGCGCCGGGTTCGGTTATGCCGTGGTGGTCGCCAATTCGATCCAGCCGGACAATGGCGGACTGCTGGGCGACGGCGTGATCGGCATCGCGCTGCGCGGACGTCCGCGCGCACCCGAGGACTGGGGCGTGCTGCGCGCCTGGGCGTGGGGCGCGAGCCGTGCGCTGGATGCGCTTGCGAAGGATCCAAAGGTCGACGCGACGCGTGTGGGGATCGAAGGGCTGTCGCGTTACGGCAAGGCGGCGCTGGTCGCCATGGCGTACGACCAGCGCTTCGCGATCGGCTTCATCGGCTCCTCGGGCGCCGGCGGCGCGGCGCTGTACCGCCGCAATTTCGGCGAACGGATCGGCAATCTCGCGGCCGGCGGCGAATATCACTGGTTCGCGGGCAATTTCCTCAAATATGCAGGACCGAAGACCGAGTTCGACCTGCCCGTCGACGCGCACATGCTGATAGCGCTCGCAGCGCCGCGGCCGATCTTCATCGGCGCGGGAACGGTCGAGACCGGGGACGGCTGGGTCGATCCCAAGGGCAATTTCCTCGCGGCGGCCGCGGCCTCCCCGGCGTGGGAACTGCTCGGCAAGCATGGCCTGAGCGACACGCGTTATCCGCCGGTGCTGGCCCCGGTTGTCGAGGGCGCGATCGGCTGGCGCCAGCACCAGGGCGGGCACAACAACCGCGACAATTGGCCGACCTTCATCGACTTTGCCAGGGCAAGGCTCGGCGGCTGATCCATCCGGTTCTGCTCCATTGCCAAATGCCGGGCATTGGCTAGGTTCCGCGCCAGCAAGGGGGAATTCATGAAGAAAATCGTTCGCGCGGCGCTGCTTGCAGCGGCCGTCCTGCCCGTTTCGGCGTTCGCCCAGAGCGCAGACGCGCTCAAGTTCGGCGCACGCGAGTTCATCCAGCAGATCAGCCTGTCACCCGATGGCACGCACGTCGCGATGATCCAGCCCATGGGAGCGCGCGGCGCTGCGCTGGTCGTTGCCGACGTCGCGACCGGCACGACGGCGACGGTGTTGCGCTCGACCGGCGATCCCGACGAGCTCACCAATTGTCATTGGGCGAGCGCGACGCGGATCATCTGCAATGTCTACATGATCCAGCAGCTCGACCGGAAGATCGGTTTCACGCGCATGGTCTCGCTCAACAGCGACGGCAGCGACCTCAAGGTGCTAAGCTCGCGCGACAGCAGCACCGCGCTCGGTCTCGTCCAATGGGGCGGCAGCGTCATCGACTGGGGACCGGACGGATCGAACGGATCGGTGCTGATGACGCGCAGCTTCGTTCCCGAATATTCGACGGGAACGCACCTGGCATCGAGCAAGGAAGGCCTGGGCGTGGAGCTGGTCGATGCGACCACGCTCAAGCGCAAGGCGGTCGAGGCCCCCAGGCGCGATGCCGCGGAATATATCAGCGACGGACACGGCACGGTCCGGATCATGGGCATCGAGGATACCGATTCCGAGGGCGGGCTGAAGGGGCGCATCGCCTATAGCTATCGTCTGCCGGGAAACCGCGACTGGAAGAAGCTGGGCGACCTTCGGTCGACTCCCACCGGGAATTCCGGCTTCAACCCCTATGCCGTCGATCGCGACGCCAACCTCGTCTACGGCTTCGATGACAAGGATGGCCGGCGCGCGCTCTACAGCGTTTCGCTCGACGGCAACCTTACCCGCAAGCTGATGCTAGCCCATCCCGAGGTCGACGTAGACGGTCTGGTCCGTATCGGTCGCCAGCGCCGCGTGGTCGGCGCGAGCTACGTCACGGACAAGCGCAATAGCGAATTCTTCGATCCCGAGCTTCAGCGCCTGCGCACCGCGCTGGGCAAGGCGCTGCCCGGCAAGCCGCTGGTCACCTTCGTCGATGCCAGCGCCGACGAGAGCAAGCTGCTGCTCTTCGCCGGCAGCGACAAGGATGCGGGCACCTATTATCTCTACGACAAGAAAACGCGCCAGCTCGGCGAAGTCATGGCCGCGCGGCCGCAGCTCGCCAAGGTCGCCCTGGCCACCGTCCAGCCGGTCAGCTTCCCGGCCGCGGACGGCACAGCAATCCCCGGCTATCTGACCCTCCCGGCAGGCAGCGACGGCAAGAATCTGCCCGCGATCGTGATGCCGCATGGCGGCCCCGGGGCGCGCGACGAATGGGGCTTCGACTGGCTCGCCCAGTTCTTCGCTGCCCGCGGCTTCGCAGTGCTCCAGCCCAATTTCCGCGGCTCGACCGGCTATGG
>DATLJJ010000480.1:0-1702 GCA_035538975.1 Sphingomonas sp.
TCGACGCAGTCGGAAACTATCTCGCGGAGCCCCGCTGATCGTTACTCCGGATAGCGCCCGGTCGCCTTCGCGAAATCCTCGCCCCAGTCGGCGATCGGGGCGAGCGCGCGGTTGAGGCTGTGGCCCCAGTCCGAGAGCGAATATTCGACGTGCGGCGGCACTTGCGGAAAGACGTGGCGGATCACCAGTCCGTCCTTCTCGAGCGCGCGCAACTGCTGGATCAGCATCTTCTCGCTCGCGCCCGCCACGCGGCGCTTGAGCTCGCCGAAGCGCAGCGCGCCCTCGCGCAGCTCCCAGAGGATCACGGCCTTCCACTTGCCGCCCACCGCCTCGAAGGCGGGGCCGATGCCGCAGGCGTAATTTTGTTGGGCCATGATTTCAGCCTAATTCCCGTTTTGGTAAGTACCTGACAAAATGGTCCGTACTTGTCGACGGGCAAGTGCGATTCCCAGTTCCGTATCGCGATCGAATTGGGAGATTTCGCGATGACGGATGTATCGGTGATCGGGCTGGGGCAGATGGGTGTGCGGCTGGTGGAGCTGTTGCGCGAGGCGGGCCGGACAGTGATGGTGTGGAATCGCAGCGCTGCAAAGGCTGCCGCGACGGGGGCGGAGCTGGCCGGCTCGCCCGCCGAGGCAGTGATGGCGAGTTCCGTAACGCTCGTGATCGTCGCCGACGACGAGGCGGTCGGCGCCATTCTCGACAGCCCCGGCATGACTGCGGCCGCGGCAGGTCGCATCCTCGTCAACCTGGGTACGAGCGGACCCGACGCGGCGCGAGGCTTCGCCGGGCAAGTGACGGCGGCGGGCGGCAGCTATGTCGACGGCGCGATCCAGGCGGCACCCAGCCAGATGGGCCAGCCGGACACACCCGTGCTGCTGGCGGGCTCGCGCCGGGCCTATGCTGCGGTCGAGCCCCTGCTGGGGATTTTGGCGGGCAATCTCGTCTATCTGGGCGAGGAGCCGGACGCAGTCGCCTATATGGACCTGGCGACTTTATCCTATGTCTATGGGGCCTATGCAGGCTTCCTGCACGGCGCACGCATAGCCGAAGCGACCGGGATCGACCCGGCGGTCTATGGCCGGCTGGTCAACGCCATCTCGCCGAGCTTCGGTGCCTTCTTCGAGCATCAGGGCGGGGTGATCGCCTCGGGCGACTTCGCGATCAGCGAGAGCCCGATGCGGATATCGGTCGCGGCCGTCGATCGGATCGCGCGCGCCTCGGCCGCGCTGGGCATCAACCGCGAGCTGCCCGATCTGGTCGACGGCTGGCTCGCCCGCGCCGATGCGCAGGGGCTGGCGGATCAGGAACTCGCCGCGCTGATCAAGGTGCTGCGCGGCGAGCCCGAATCGATTGCTGCCTAGGCCTTAGCGGCCGCGACCGCCGCCGCCGCCCTGTCGCTGGCCGCCGCCCGCGGGCCTGGCCTGCCACTTGCGCTTGGGCCGGGCATAGTTGCGCGGCGCGTCGCCACGAGCCTCGCCCTGCGGCGCGTCGAAGCGGCGGGGGCGGGGTTCGCCGGCAGCGGCTTCGGTACGAGGACCTTCGTGACGGCGGGGCTGCTCGCCGCGCGGCTTGTCGTCGCGGCGCTGACGCTGCGGCTGGCCGGGGCGGCGGCCATCGCGCTGCATCTCGCGGCCCTGGCGGCCGGCCTGTTCCGAACGGCTCGGCTGGACGGCGACGCGCGACTTCGCGAGCTTGGCCG
>DATLJJ010000481.1:0-13661 GCA_035538975.1 Sphingomonas sp.
CCTTCGACGTCGAGTTCGCACTCGGGCAGGTGATCAAGCCCGCCACCTTCAACCGCATCCTCGAGCGCGTCGGCGAGGCCGATTTCCGCCCGCAGGTGATGGAGCAGGTGCTGCGCACCCAGACCCAGGCCTATTACGGCCCCGAGAACCACGGCCATTTCGGGCTCTCGCTGGGGAGCTATGCGCATTTCACGTCGCCGATCCGCCGCTATGCCGACCTGATCGTCCACCGCTCGCTGGCCGAGGCGTACAAGCTCGGACCGGGCGGGCTGACCTTCGACGAGGCGGCGACGATGGACCGCATCGGCGAGAGCATCAGCCAGCTCGAGCGTCGCGCGATGGAGGCCGAGCGCGAGACGATCGACCGCTATGTCGCGGCCTATCTCTCCGAGCATGTCGGTTCGGTGATGGAGGCGCGGATCACCGGGGTGCAGAACTTCGGCTTCTTCGCGACGATCGAGGGGATCGGCGGCGACGGACTGGTGCCGGTGCGCGATCTCGGCACCGAATATTTCCGCCATGACGAGACCAGCCACCAGCTGATCGGCGAGGACAGCGGCGAGAGCTTCGCGCTGGGCCAGCGGCTGCCGCTGCGGCTGGTCGAGGCCAATCCGGTTTCGGGCGCGCTGCGCTTCGAGTTGCCCGACGGCAAGGGCTCGGCGTCGTCGAGCGGCTTCGAGCCCCGCGAGGAGCGGGGCAGGGGCGGCCCCAAGCGCGTGATCAAGCGGCGCGGGCGCCCGCCGGGCATCCGCCACCAGGGCCGCAAACGCTGAGGGGAGCAGAACGATGAACACCGGGGGCAATGTCGTACCGATCGTGGCCGCGGCAGCGGCGCGGGCACGGCGACGCGTGATCAACCACTTTTGCGTCTGGCACGCCGTGAGCCCGGATCAGGCGATCGAATACAGCCCGCCGAGCCTGATGGAGCAGCGCCAGTTCGACCGGATGCTCAAGGGCGGCGTGATCAAGGCCGCGCAGCCGGGGCTCTACTGGGTCGATCTCGCCGCGAGCGAAGCCGCGGACGAACGGCGGCGGCGCAAGCTGGTGCCGGTGGTGATCGGTGCCTGCGTGGCGATCGCAGTGGCGCTGATGCTGCTCTATCGCTGACGCGAGAGTCCGCGCGTGCGCGCGGCGCTCACCTGCGAGCGCAGCATCTCTACCTGCCCCTGGATCGCCCTGTTTTCCGACCAGGAGAACCCGCCTGCGCTTGCGCGGTAGCCGAAGCCGCCGACCCGGCGGCTCTGCCGGAGCAGGGCGCGCTCTTCGCTTCGAGTGATCTGTCCGTTGTCCTGCGCCGCGCGTATCTCGCGGCGGATTTTCCCGAGCTCGCGGGCGTAGCCGAAGCCGGGAGACAAGGTGCTCGCGCGCTCGGTCCGGTAGCCGCCGGGCGGCTGGGTGATGGTGGTGCCGCTCCACCCGCCGTTACGGGCACGCGGAGCACTGATGCCGGTGTGGCTGCCCAGACTCTGCGCCATAGCCGGCAAGGGCAGGAGCAGGGTGGCGGCGAAAACGAGCGAAGCGATGCGCATAGGACACCTCATGCTTTCGGCGGCAAGTTGTTCCGCATTCGTCATGAACTCGTAGTGAACGTCAAGGCGACATACCTCGGCGGTGGCGGGGTCGCACGCCCATCGGAAGTTGACTCGGCGGAAGTTGACACGCGGAAGATTACAAAGATGACACCCTCCGCAGGGTTTTTACGCCGTCTCACATCATTTCGTTGCATGGGACGTGGGGCTGTGATGTCAAAGAGCGGGCGGCGTCTTGAGCCGCTTCCGGAGCCAAGCAGGCGAAATCCTATTTTGCAAGCGCCTCCTGCGAGCGGAATCGGCTCTCCGAAAACCCCTGTTGACTCTTAAATCTACATATGTTGCATTGTTGACATGGCTCGAAAGCGGCAACCGTCGAAGCAGATGCGCCTCCTCCTCGAGGCAATGTCCGCGCAGCGCCTGCATTGGCGGCACGGCTATGACCTGATGAAGGAGACGGGGCTCTCGTCGGGTACGCTCTATCCGTTGCTGATGCGGATGACCGACCAGGGACTGGTCGAAGCCGAATGGCGCGAGCCGGCGCAGCCCGGTCGGCCGGCGCGCCATGCATACCGGCTGACCGCGACGGGCTTCGCGCTCGCTCTCGAACTGGCTGCCGGCCGCGAGGATCTTCCTTCCACGGGAGCTTGGGCATGAGCGGTGTGCTGGCCCGAGCCGTGATGGCGCTGGCGGTCTGCTGCATGGGCGAGAGCAGGCGCGAATGGGCGCTCGCGATGCAGGTGGAGTTCGAGGCAGCAGCCGCGGAAGGCAGGCCGCTGCGCTTCGCGTTCGGCTGCCTTGCCGCGGCGTGGCGCGAGATGCTCACACGAGAGGAAGGCCGCTTCGTCCTGACCAACTATGCGATGGTGCTCGGCCTGATGCTCCCGATGGCGGCGCTGCAGATCGGGTGCGCGCTGCTCGGCCTTCCCTATCTCTACGCGGGACAGGATGGGCTCCGCGGCGCCCTGCTCGATGGCGGCGCACAGGAAGCCCTGCTGCGCAGCGTCTATCAGGCAGCCGTGCCTTCGCTCGCGCTGCTCCTGCTGCTGCTCGGCATCGGACATCTTCGCATCGCCTGGGCGATGCTCGAGGGAGACTGGTCGCGCGTCAAACGCATGGGGGCGCTCATGCTGGCCGCGGCTGCGACGCTCGTCATCTTCATGGGCGCGCTGTTCCTCGACGGAACCCAGGCGCTGTTGCAGACGGCGGTGCTGGCGATCGAGCTGGCGACGGTCGCGGTGGTCGCGCGGTGGCACGCCCAGCTCTTTCCGGCGGCACTGGCGGAAGACGCCGTCCGCTAGTCCGGCATTCCTCCCGGCCAGCGCTCCGGGACCTCCATCGCCAACCTCATAAAGGGGAGAGAAGCCCGTGGCCAACTCGTGTCCGCGCGTCAGGAAGTCGTTGCTTGCGGTCGCCGGCGCCGCATTGATCGCCGGCGGCACCGCCGCTGCGCAGCCCGGCGATCCGCGCTGCCCCGATCCCGCTCCCACGGCGGGCGGGCCGAGCAATGCGCACACGCGGCACGTCGAGGCGAACCTGAACCCGGCAGTCATCCGGCCCGGCGCCAGGCCCTTCAGCCTGATCGAGCGGATGCGCGCCTATCAGGTGCCGGGCATCAGCGTGGCAGTGATCCACGAGGGCAAGCTCGCCTGGGCACGGGGCTGGGGCCTGCGCGATACCGTGACCTGCGCGCCGGTTACGCCCGACACTGCCTTTCAGGCTGCATCGATCAGCAAGCTCGCTACGGCGATGATCGCGCTGCGGCTGGTGGAGCAGGACAAGATCGGGCTCGACCAGGACATCAATCGCTATTTGCATTCGTGGCAGCTGCCGCGCGACCCGAAGCTCGCGCCGGATGGCGTAACGCTCCGCCAGTTGCTGAGCCACACCGCGGGGCTGGGGGTCCATGGCTTCGCCGGCTACGCACCCGGCGCGCCGCTGCCGACGCTCGTGCAGATCCTCGATGGCGTGCCGCCGGCCAACAGCGGCGCAGTGCGCAGCATTCTGCCCGCCGGTGCGCAATGGACCTATTCGGGCGGCGGCTATGTGCTGGCGCAACTGGCGCTGTCGGAGGTGAGCGGAATGAACTTCGACGCGCTGGCGCAACGCGAATTGCTGCAGCCGCTGGGGATGACGCGGAGCGCCTATGCCCAGCCGCCGTCGGCCGAGATCAGCGCCGACATCGCCTCCGCCCATGCCAACGGGGTGCCGATCCCGGGCAAATACCACGTCTATCCCGAGCTCGCGCCGGCGGGGCTGTGGACGAGCGCGTCCGATCTCGCGCGCCTGCTGATCGACGTGCAGGCCTCGGCTGCCGGCGGGGAGGGGCACCGGCTTTCCCCGGCGATGGCGCGCGCGATGCTGACGCCGGTCAAGGGCAATTGGGGGCTCGGCCCGGCGCTCTATTCGAACGGCGCGCGCCGCTTCGGGCATGACGGGCTCAACGAAGGCTTCCAGACCTCCATGATCGCCTATGTCGACAAGGGTGAAGGCGTGGTGGTGCTGACGAACGGCGGGTACGGCAGGCAGCTGATCGACGAAGTCGTCCGCGCGATCGCGACCGACTATGGCTGGACGGACGTGGCTGCTCCGGCCGCCGAGGAGAAAGTGCTGACGCCCGCCGAACGCGCGCGGGTGGCTGGCAGCTTCGCAGGCGCCGGGCTCGCGGTGGTGATCGAGGCACGGCCCGACGGGCTTTTCGTCGGGACCGGACTGAAGCGCCCCGAGCGGCTGATGGCGCTTTCGCTCACGCGCTTCGTGACCGACGTGCGCGGGATCGCAGTGGAATTCGCACCCGACTATTCGAGCTTCGACATCGTCGAGGGCGGACCGCCGATCAGGCTGGTCCGCTCCGGCCGATAGCAGGCGGGCACCCCCGGCGTGGCTTGACTATAAAATCTACATATGTAGAATTAATGCATGAAGCCGTGAAACAGGGAGATGCCCCATGTCCCATTTGCGCCCAAGCCTGAGAGCCTTGTTCGTTCCTGCCGCCGCCGCGGCGCTGATCCTCGGCAGCCCCGCCGCCGCGGGACCGGCCGCCGAGCGGTCGCCCTTCCTCGGGGAGTGGGAGCTCGACCTGACGCGAATGCCCGACAGCTATGGTCCGCCGCCGAAGCGCGTGACCTACAGCTTCGAGGATCTGGGCGCGGACAAGTGGCGCACCGAGGTGGACATCGCCGCGCCCGACGGCAGCGTCCGGCACGTCGCGATGGAATATCGCCGCGACGGCCGGGCGGTGCAGGCCCTGGGCGACAGGGTCGATGGCGACAGCGGCGCGCTGATCTCGCCGGCTCCGAACGTGCTGGTGCTGAGCATCGCCAAGGACAAGGGATTGGCGTCGGTGCGCGTCTATGCGGTGTCGGCCGACGGGAAGGAGATGACGGAGTCCGCCGCCTCCGTCGACGGCCAGGGCGCGCCGTTCGTGCGCAACTTCCACTACAGGCGCATCCGCTGAGCGCCGGGATCCGGTTCAGCCTTCGGTGCTGAACCGGATCCCGGCGTGCGCCTCCAGCCGCGCCTTCAGCGGCTCGGGCATCAGCGCGCCGGCGGTCCAGATGCCGCCCTTGCCCTCGGCCGGCACGTCGCGCAGCAGGCAGAGCGCACTTTCGGCGATCATCCTGCTGGTCGAGCCATAGCCCGGGTCCTTGTCGCCCTTGACCACCGCGGTGAGGCGCTCGCCGTCGGGCATCTCGGCGACGAAGGCGATCTCGTAGAAGCCGGTCTCGCGCTCTTCCTTGCTCGGGCCTTCGCCGGGAGCAGGGCCCTTGTCCGAGTTCATCGGATTGAATTTGGCGATCGCCTCGGCCGCGGCCTTTCCGAGATCGCCGATGCCGGGGGCGATCGTCATCTCGTCATACTGGAAGTCGGCGCCATAGGGCTGGCCGGCGAGGAAATTGGTGCGGTGGACGTTCTTGGTGTTGATCACCGCCATCATGAAGGGCGCGACCCATGCCTCCACGGCGTCGTCGTAGTGCGGGACCAGGCCGTTGGGCTGGTGCGGGCCGGTGAAGCCGGGCGTGAGGCCGAAGGGATCGACCATGATCTTGAGGATCGAGGGGTCCTTCGCCGCCGCGGCCATCGTTGCCTTGCCGCTGGCGAAGGTACCGCCCGAGAAGGTGCCCTTCATCGCGCGGATGCGGCCCTTGACGCGCGGTGCGGGGCGGCCGAAGCGGCGCTGCGCCTCCTGCTGGACGGCCCAGACGCCAAGATCGAAGGGAATCGAATCGAAGCCGCACGAGAAGACGATGCGCGCGCCGCTGCTCTTTGCCGTGGCTTCGTATTTGTCGATCATCTGCCGCATCCAGGCGGGCTCGCCGCACAGGTCGACATAGGCGGTGCCGGTGCGCGCGCAGGCGGCGAGCAGGGCTTCGCCGTAAAGCTGGTATGGGCCGACGGTGGTGATCACGACGCTGGTGCGCTGCACCATCGCCTCGAGGCTGGCGGGATCGTCGGCATTGGCGGTGACGAGCGGCGTGTCGGGCGCGGCGCCGATCTCGTCGCGCACTTGCTGCAGCTTGGTGAGCGAGCGGCCGGCCATCGCCCATTTGAGGCTGCCGTCGGAATAGTGCTGCGCGAGATATTCGGCGACGAGGCGACCGGTGAAGCCGGTGGCGCCATAGACGAGGATGTCGAATTCACGGGCCATTCTGTCTCTCCTCCTGCCGGCATACCGGATGTTCTAAAGGCAGATTGAAGCAGAGAACGGGCGGGAGGGGAAGGTGCTCCCGATCCTCCCCCGGAGGGGAGGTGGGCGTGAAGCGCGACGGAGGGTAGCTCCAGCGAGTGACACCGCAAGTGGCGGATACCCCTCCACCGGCTTCGCTGGTCCCCCTCCCCCTCCGGGGGAGGATCGGGAGCTCAGAGGCACGAATCCCGCCGTCAGGCGCGGTGCCGACTTCTCATCGCCTATAATGCCGGAAAAGCCCGCGCAGACTGCGGCGGCTTGCGGAGAAGCAGATGACATTCGGCACTTTCATCCAGCCCCACGAACAGGACCGCGACGCGGAGGATCTCGCAGCGCGGCTGCAGATCCCGATCTATTCGGGCTACAAGGCGCGCAACGACGTCGAGGACTGGATGGGGCAGAACCGCGTGTTCGACGCGATCGCCCGCAAGGTGCGCAAGCTCAAGCTGGCCTATGAGGACCAGTGCTCGGCCAAATATTATTTCGACCTGGTGCGCTCGCTGCGCGACCTGAACGGCGAGTTCGATCGCGTGGTCGAGGTGGGCGTGTTCATGGGCGGCTCGTCCTCGTTCCTCGCCGGGTGCATCGAGCCGTTCGACTTCGACCTCGATCTGGTCGACATCGACGCCAACTACCTGCGCTTCGCCTATGAGCGCGTGCGGCGCATGTACCCGGACGCCGCGAGGCGCATCCGGCTGTTCCACGGCGACCTGCCGAGCTACGTCCGCACGGTGATGCTCGGCGAGATCGGGCGCAAGTCGATCATCCACCACGACGGCGCGCATGATTTCGAGCAGGTCGTCAAGGACATGGCCTCGCTCTATTACGTCCGCGAGCAGATCCACGCGATCATCGCGCAGGACACGCATCTGCGCGGCACGATCAAGCACATGAACTTCGTCGACATGGCGCTCTACGCGGTGTTCGGGACCGAGCTGGTCTATGCGCCGATCGGCACCGCCTATGCGGAGCACGACTCGCGCACCGAGCCCAACCGCTTCCAGGGCAATTATTTCATGCCGGGCGTCCCCGAGGGCGTGGTGATCCCGATGGCGGCGAACCGCTTCCACTATCCGCATCCGGCGTTGAGCATAGACGACTTCCTGCCCGCGCCGGCCGCAAGCGCGGCGGCGGCCTAGACCTGCTCCTTCTCCCTCTCCCGCAAGCGGGAGAGGGTTGAAAGAATCAGGCGTCGAACTGGAGCGACGCCAGCCGTGCGTAGAGGCCGCCCTGGCCGACGAGCTCGGCGTGGGTGCCGGTCTCGACGATGCGGCCCTCGTCCATCACGATGATGCGGCCCGCGGCGCGGACGGTGGCGAGGCGGTGGGCGATGACGAGCGTGGTGCGGTTCTGCATCAGCCGCTCGAGCGCGTCCTGCACCAGCCGTTCGCTTTCGGCGTCGAGCGCCGACGTGGCCTCGTCGAGGAGCAGGATCGGCGCGTCGCGGAGCAGCGCGCGCGCGATGGCGATGCGCTGGCGCTGGCCGCCCGAAAGGCGCGCGCCGCCTTCGCCGAGGAAGGTGTCGAGCCCCTGCGGCAGCTCGCGCAGAAAATCGGCGGCGTTGGCCGCCTGCGCCGCGGTCCAGATCGCCTCGTCCGACGCATCCCAGGCGCCGTAGCGCAGGTTGTCGCGGGCGGAAGCGGCGAAGATCACGGTCTCCTGCGGCACGATCGCCATGCGTCCGCGGACGTCGGCAGGATCGGCTGCGCGGACGTCGATGCCGTCGACCCGGACCACGCCCGCCTCGGGATCGTAGAAGCGTTGCAGGAGCTGGAAGAGCGTGGACTTGCCGGCGCCGGAGGGGCCGACGACCGCGACCGTCTCGCCCGGCGCGACCGCGAGCGAGAAATCCTGCAGCGCCGAAACTTCCGGGCGGCTGGGGTAGTGGAAGGTGACCTGCTCGAAGGCGATCGCGCCCTGCGCGGGCCGGGGGAGCGGTACCGGGTTGGCGGGGGGCGCGATGTCGGGCTGCTCGGCGAGCAGCTCGGCGAGGCGTCCGGCGGCGCCAGAGGCGCGCAGCAGATCGCCATAGACTTCGGTCAGCGCGCCGAACGAACCGGTGACGAGGCCGGCGGTGATCACGAACGCAGTGATCGACCCGCCGCTGATCCGGCCCGCGGCGACTCCCGACACCGCGTCCCACATGATCAACGTGATCGCGGCGAAGAGCAGGCCGATCACCAGCGCGGTCATCACGGCGCGGAGCGCAAAGCGGCGCTTGGCGGCTGCGAAGCTGCGTACGACCGCGTCGTGGAAGCGCTGTTCCTCGCGCCTCTCCTGCCCGAAGGCCTGGACGATGCGCATCGCGCCGAGCGTCTCCGAGGCGATCGCGCCGATGTCGGCGACCCGGTCCTGGCTCGCGCGCGACAGGTTGCGCACGCGGCTACCGAGCCAGACGATGGGAAGCACGACGAGCGGGATGCCGACGAGCAGATAGGCGGCAATCGCGGGGGCGAGCGCGAAGAGATAAATGATGCCGCCGACGCCGGTGAGCAGGTTGCGGAGCGCGATCGAGACCGTGCTGCCCACCGCCTGCTCGACCACTGCAGTGTCCGACGTGAGGCGCGAGGCAATCTCCGACGGGCGATTCTCCTCGAACCATTTGGGGGGCAGGCGCAGCAGGTTGCGGTGCACTGCGGTGCGCATGTCCGCGACGGTGCGTTCGCCGACCCAGGAGACGAAATAGAAGCGCAGCGCAGTCGCGACCGAGAGCGCGAGCACGACGAGCAGCAGCCCCTGGAAATAAACGCCGATCCGGCTGGTGTCGGCACCGGCCGCGAAGCCGTTGTCGACGATCTGCTTGAAGGTGCGCGGGATCCACAGAGTCGCCAGCGAAGAAGCCGTGAGCGCGATCGTCGCGATCGCGAGCTGGAGCGGGTAGCGACGAGTGAAGCCCCAGATGATCAGCAGGTTGCTGAGCTTGCGCTTGGGCTGCGCCGCCGGAGGGGCGGACGGGACGGGATCGGCCATGGGCGCGCGACTAGCGCGAATGTTCGGGGAGGGGAACCATTTCCCTGCCCGCCCCATGTGCCGCCCGTCCCGGCAAGACTTCGCTGCCGCGCCCCCCCAACGCTCCCCGAAGGAGAGGGGCTCGAAAGACCTTCGGCCGATCGCGCGGCGCGCCGCGACCCGGAACCTGCCCCAGGACGGTACATTCCCCTAGGCGACGTTGCACCGCAGCAGGTGCACCTATAAGAAGCAAGGAACCGCCACCGTTTTCCAAAACGGGGTACGGTGGAAGGAGTTTGATGCTCTACGACGCTTACGAGATCCAGCGCTCGCTGTTCGCAGGGGCAAGCGCCTGGGCCAATTTCTCCGCCGGCCTGCTCAACAATCCGGCCAATCCGTTCGCCTATTTCGGCGGAGGGCCGGTGCTCGCCTCGGCGCTCGAAGTGTTCGCGCACGCCGCCGCGCCGCGCGGCAAGCCCGATTTCGGGCTCGATCATACGACGATCGACGGCCGCCAGGTCGACGTGCACGAGGAAATCGTGCTGCGGAAGCCTTTCGGCCAGCTCAAGCGCTTCGTGCGCAAGGGCGTGGAGGGCGGCCCCAAGCTGCTGATCGTCGCGCCGATGTCCGGCCATTATGCCACGCTGCTGCGCGGCACGGTGGAGCGGATGCTGCCGGTCGCCGACGTCTACATCACCGACTGGCGCGACGCGAAGCTGGTGCCGCTCGCCGCCGGCCGCTTCGATCTCGACGACTATATCGACTATATCGTCGCTTTCCTCGAGCACATCGGGGCGGAAGGCGATCCGCGCGCGCACATGCTGGCAGTCTGCCAGCCCTCGGTTCCCTGCTATGCCGCGGTGGCGCTGATGAGCGCCGACAAGCACCCCAACCGGCCCAAGACGCTCACCATGATGGGCGGCCCGATCGATACCCGCGAGGCGCCGACGGCGGTCAATACGCTGGCGACCGAGCGGCCGCACGCCTGGTTCGAGCAGAACGTCATCGCGACCGTGCCGATGATGTACGCGGGCGCGGGACGGAAGGTCTATCCGGGCTTCCTGCAGCTCGCCGGGTTCATGACGATGAACCTGGGCAACCACCTGATCAGCCATTGGGAGATGTTCAAGCATCTCGTCCAGGGCGATGATGAGAGCGCGGACGCGACGCGGCGCTTCTACGACGAATATCGCTCGGTCTGCGACATGACCGCAGAATTCTATCTGCAGACGATCGATGTGGTGTTCCAGAACCATTCGCTGCCGAGGGGCGAGATGACGCACCGCGGGCGCAAGGTCGATCCGGGCGCAATCACCGACGTGGGGCTGCTCGCGATCGAAGGCGAGCGCGACGACATCTCGGGGATCGGCCAGACCAAGGCCGCGCTCACGATCGCGACCAGCCTGCCGGAAGCGAAGAAGCATTATCTGCTGGCGCCCGGCGTGGGGCATTATGGCATCTTCAACGGCTCCAAGTGGCGCAACCGCATCGCGCCGGTGCTGGAGCAGTGGATGGCGGCGAACGACTGATCAGTCGTAATACCAGCTGGCGACGCTCCAGATCAGCCAGGCGGCCAGCGCCCAAACGGCGATGACAATGATCACGCCGGCCCAACTCACGGGCCGGTGGCTCGCGGCCTCGGCGGTGGCGCGGTGCTCGGCGAGTTGGGCGGCGGGGACCATCTTCTCGAACAGCCAGACGCCGAGCGGAATCAGTACCGCGTCGTCGAGCAGCCCGAGCACGGGGATGAAATCGGGTATCAGGTCGATCGGCGACAGCGCGTAGGCTGCGACGAGCACCCCGAAGAGGCGCGCGTGGAGCGGCGTGCGCGGATCGCGCACCGCCAGCCAGACGGCGTGCGCCTCTATGCGGATGCGATGTGCGAGCGACGGCCCCATGGCTCCGCTATCGCCGAGCGCGCCGGCCGCGGCAAGCCAGCGCGGAGGCGGGCGACTCTACAGCGCCGTTTCGACGTGGCGCCCCGCCTCGTCGGGCTTGATCTTCATGCCCGTGAGCATCTTGAACTTGCCCGAGAGCGACTCGTCGCCCTCCCAGACCTCGGCGTCCTCGAGCTCGAAGCGGAGCATCAGCAGGCTGGGGTCGTTGCGGCCGCCGTCGAACCATGCCTCGACCATGTTCGACCAATATTTGTCGATGATCGTTGGATCGGTCTCGGGCGTGAGATGGCCCATGATGCAGGCGAAGAGCTTGTGGTCCCTGGACACCACCTGGGCCATGGCGGGGCCGCCTGGCGCGATGCGGTTGTTCTTCCTGGTGTAGAACCAGAATTTGCCGTCCGCGTCGGGATCGAGGATCGCCGTCATCGGCTCGGCATGATCGTCGCTACCCATGCGCTTGACCATGACGAAGGGACTCTTCGCCAGCTTCTCCCACATGCGCTGGCGCACTTCGGCGGGATTGTCGTTGCGCTGTTCGCCCATGAATGCTCTCCCAGTTTCTGTCGGCAGGAGAACGAGCGGGAACGGCGGGGTTTCCGTGCTCAGGCGGTGCCGTAGGCGGCCGCCGCGCCGAGCAGCTCGAGATCGTTGCGGTTGACCAGCGCGACGGGCACGTCGGAGAGCTGGCGGCGGAAGGCGGTCTTGTCTTCCATGCGCCGGCGGAACGATGGGTCCATCAGCTGTGGATGGAGTGCGCGCGCGATCGCACCAGTGAGAAACACGCCGTCCCACGCGCCAAAGGCGAGCGCGAGGTCGCCGGCGAAGGCACCAAGATGCTCGACCCAGGTCGACACCGTGGCTGCGCAGGCCGGATCACGGCTGACGTTGCGCGTCACCTCCTCGGGCGTCGCCATGCGCTTGCCACCCGACAGCGCCTCATAAGCGAGCATCAGGCCCGACGCGCTGAGTAGCGCCTCATATTCGAGCGGGTGGCCGCGTGCCTCGCAATGCTGGGCGAAGGTGCGGCCGTTGGGGCTCTTGGGCGCGAAGCTCATATGCCCGGCTTCGCTCTCGACCGGGACCAGCTTGCCGCCCGACGTGATCAGCGCCGAAACGCCGAGACCCGTGCCCGCGCCGATCACAACATAATTGCCGCCGGCCTCGACGGGCCGGGGCGCGGGCCCCTGGAGCGGCGTGAAGGCGCTGTTCGGCAGCAGCGTCAGCGCGAGCGCGTTGGCCGCGCATTCGTTGAGCGCGCGCGGGCGGGCGCGCAGCACTGCCTCGACGCCCGAGAGCGAAATGTACCAGCGGCTGCCGGTGAGATTGATCAGGTCGCCGCGCGCCGCGCCCGCGACCGCGAGCACGCTGGGCAGTCGCGCGTCCTGCAGCCCCAGCCCGTTGAGATAGGAGACGAGCGCGCTGGTGAAGGTGGGATGTTCCGCGGTCATGAACTTGCGGACGTCGCGGGGCATCAGCCCGGCCTCTCCGCCGGTCAGCCCGAAACGTACCGATTGGCGACCGATATCGGCCACCAGCGCCAAATCCTGCGACATCACTACCCCATATTGCGGCTCCCGTTTGTCGGAAGTCCGCCGCTGTTATCGCTACCAGATGTTACGGAAACGAAAACAGATCGCAATGGCAGCGCTGTCGGATGTTAAGAACGGCGCGGAAGTTACGCAAGTCCCTCGGATTCGGCAATTTGATTGCGCCACCGCCGCGACGGAAGACCAGAGCTTTCCGGACATCGCGGCAATCTGCGTAGCCGCGATGATCCGGTGCGCTCGCTCACAGCACCTCGAAGAGCCCCGCCGCGCCCTGTCCGCCGCCGATGCACATCGTCACGACGACGTACTTCGCGCCGCGGCGCTTGCCTTCGATCAGCGCATGGCCGGTGCAGCGCGCGCCCGTCATGCCATAGGGGTGGCCGATCGAGATCGAGCCGCCGTTGACGTTGAGCAGCTCGTTCGGAATGCCGAGCTTGTCCTGACAATAGAGGACCTGGACCGCGAAGGCCTCGTTGAGCTCCCACAGGCCGATGTCGCCCATCTTCAGGCCGAAGCGGTCGAGCAGCTTCGGGATGGCGAAGACCGGGCCGATGCCCATCTCGTCGGGCTCGGTGCCTGCGACGGCCATGCCGACATAGCGCCCGAGCGGCTGGAGTCCGCGCTTCTCGGCGGCCTTCTCCTCCATCAGCACGCAGGCGGCGCTGCCGTCGGAGAGCTGGCTGGCGTTGCCGGCGGTGACGGTGCCGTTCGGGAGCACCGGCTGGAGCGCGGCGAGGCCCTCGGCGTTGGTGTCCGGCCGGTTGCCCTCGTCCTTCGCCAGTGTGACTTCCTTCTGGCTGACTTCCTTCGTCTCCTTGTTGACGACGTTCATCGTCGCAGTGACGGGGACGATTTCCTGGTCGAACCGTCCTGCGGCCTGGCCCGCGGCGGTGCGCTGCTGCGACTGGAGCGCATATTCGTCGCAGCGCTCGCGGCCGATGCCGTAGCGTGCCGCGACCACCTCGGCGGTCTGGAGCATCGGCATGTAGATGTTCTTGTGCATCGCGAGCAACTCGGGATCGGGCTGGACGCGCATCTGCGGCGTCTGGAC
>DATLJJ010000482.1:0-1615 GCA_035538975.1 Sphingomonas sp.
TGGGCGGGCTGGTGGGGCACGCCCCCCGCCTTCAACCGCGGCTATGTCGCCTCCGAGCCCAACGTGGCGCTGATGGCACGGCTGTCGACGGCGCACCACGATGACGGCAGCGCCGCGCTGGAAGCCGCGCTCCAGGGCGACGGATCGATCATCGATCCCGCGACGATCCCCGACAGCGCGATCCCCAAGGCCGCCGGCACTGGCCTCGACGCCAATCACTTCCTCGTCACGCTCAGCCGAAGCATGAACCCCGACGCCTTCGCCGCGCTGGCTATCAAGACGTGCGGCGAGCGGCTCTACTGCAAGTTCATGGGCTGGACCGACCCCCAGCAGACGCCGGCCAAGCTACCCGCCACGGCGGCACAGTCCGCGACGATGTCGTTCAGCTATCTGCGCGACACTGCGCAGGGCTATGCGAAGGCGCTGTGGAACTGCCAGCAGTTCAAGCGCCCGAGCCCGCTCCAGTGCATGCGCGTCCAGCCGCCGGTGCTGTCGGCCGCACCCGCGCCCGTCGCCGCGCCGACGCCCGGGGCGGTCCCGGCGACCGATCAGGGGCCGACCGGCCTTTCGGGCGTGCGGCGCAAGAGCGATCCTGCTCCTGTCGAGGCGAAGTCCGCGGTGAGCTTTACGCTGCCTGCGCCCAAGCCGGTCGCGACACCGGCACCCGAGGGCCGCTGAAACCGCACAAAGTTGACCAAGTTTCGCAGGAAGCGCCGCATCTCGTAACAATCTTGCGCGAAAAAGCTGAAAAATCGGCGAGCGTCGGACAGGCCAAAGAGCGGCCGGTGCTACGGCAGCACCGACCAGACCAGACGAAATCCTACATTACAACTGTGGTCAGGCGGCCCTGAACAGCTCCGGATCGAGCGCCATCACCGTGTCGCCGCCGGCCTCGACCTTGCGGCGGAGCGCGCTTGCTTCGGGAAGGAAGCGTTCGGCGTAGAAGCGCGCGGTCACCAGCTTGGCTTCGAGGAACTTCGCATCCTCGGCACCAGCGGCCAGAGCCTCGGCCGCTGCCTTTGCCATGCGCAGCCACATAAGACCCAGCGCCACCGTTCCGGTGAGCTGCATGTACGGATAGGCGCCCGCACCGACATGGTTGGGGTTCTGGAAGCCATTGGCGGCGAGCCACATGGTTGCGCCCTGAAGATGACCGAGCGCCTTCTCAAGCGCCACGGCTAGCGGCGCGAGCTTTTCGTCCCCCTGCACCGCGGCGACTTCCCCGGCAACCAGCTTGAAGAAGGCCTGGACCGCGCGTCCGCCGTTCTGCGCGAGCTTGCGGCCGACCAGGTCCATCGCCTGGATGCCGTTGGTGCCTTCGTAGATCATCGCGATACGGGCATCGCGGACATATTGTTCCATGCCCCATTCGGCGATGTAGCCGTGGCCGCCATAGACCTGCTGCGCGTCGGTCGCGACCTTGTACCCGATGTCGGTGCCCACGCCCTTGATCACCGGAGTGAGCAGGCCGACGAGGTCGGCGGCGAGCTGGCGTTCCTCCTCGCTAGGCGCCGAATGCTCGAGATCGACCTGGAGCGCACCCCACAGGCAGAGCGCTCGCAGTGCCTCGATCTGCGCCTTGCCCTCCATCAGCATCCGACGGACATCGGGATGG
>DATLJJ010000483.1:0-11143 GCA_035538975.1 Sphingomonas sp.
CAGCCGCTGCTTCCCCAGCCGCTCGAATTGCTCCAGCCGCTCGACGTCGAGGACGACGTTGACGAGGACGTGGACGACGAAGTCGAGGACGACGTCGACGAGGAGGTGGAAGAAGACGTCGAGGACGAGGTCGACGACGACACGTCGCCGCTCGACGAGGAGGTGCTGCTCACCGTTCCGCTCGACGTCGAGGTCGAGGTCGATCCGCCGCTCGAGGTCGACGAGATCTCGATGTTGATGCCGCTGCTCGTGCCTGAGCTGCTCGAGCTTCCGGTGCTGCCGAAGAAGCCGCCCGCGAAGAAGCCGCCGAAGAAGCCGCCGCCGCTCGATCCCCCGATGACGGCAGGCGTGGTGCTGGGCATGCTGGACGCGACGGGCATCGGGTCCGGCGGAAGCGGGATAGTGGCCTGGGGCGCGATGACCACGACCTGGGGCTGCGGCTGAGTCGTGGTGGTCGTCGTCGTGGTGACCTCGCGCGGGATTCGCTTGGTCGGCAGCGCGCGCGCGGTCTTGCGCAGCACGCGCTTCTTCGCCGCCATCTGCTTGTGGATGATCCGCGGCTGCTCGATGCGCTCGGCGACATAGACGCCGCTGCCACCCACAAATGCGGCGCCACAGGCTAATCCGCAGAGTTTTGCCAAGGCCATGCGAACCGACATGAGATCATTCCCCTCGCTGCCATGCATTCCGTAGCGGAACCTGTGGCAACCTCCGTCTTCCGATCTCTCTGGAAAGCGCAGAACAAAGCATCGAGCGCAAGCCGATTAGCGCGGGTTAACCTTGTTCTTGGAGTATTTTGGGCCGCGAAACCGGATGGGTTATGGTTAATGTCCGGCAGCGGGACATTTCCTGACGATTCGCATCAATAGTTGGCGAGAGCTTTGATTTTCGGCGTCCTTGCCGCGACTCGGTTCAGGAATGGCTAATATCCTCCTGAATATGGGGGATTCGGCGCAGAGCGATTGCAAATCCTGCGCTTGTTAACCGCCGCGCGCGAAAGTATAGCGCCGTCGGGCAGACAGGCGGTCATCCAGCGGCTTGCTACTGGGAGACCGGTGCGTGGAGAGTGGGGATGGCGACTGTATTGGACCGTTTCGAGGAACCCGGAAAAGAACCGCTCGAGGCCGCGAATGACGGCGTCGGCGGCTACCGGCCCAGCAACGACGAACCCTTTATGAACCCCCGGCAGCAGGAATATTTCCGCGAGAAGCTGCTGGCGTGGAAGGATGCGATCTACCGCGAGGCGGCAGGGACGCTCAATCAGCTCCAGACCGACTCGCTGCGCGAGGCCGATCTCACCGACCGCGCGTCGAGCGAGACCGACTGGTCGATCGAACTGCGTACGCGCGATCGTCAGCGCAAGCTCATCTCCAAGATCGACGCGGCGCTGCGTCGGATCGAGGAAGGCGAGTACGGCTATTGCGAAGTCACCGGCGAGCCGATCTCGCTGGCCCGGCTCGAGGCGCGCCCGATCGCGACGATGACGGTCGAGGCGCAGGAGCGCCACGAGCGCAACGAGAAGGTCTCGCGCGACGAATAGCCGAGGCGGCGCTCCGCGGCGGCGGAGCGCCGATCCATCCGAAACGGCGCGAACGGCGCGCGAGTTAACGGATTGGATAAGGATTGCTGCTCTATTGTCGCGCAAAGCAATTCGCGTTCGAGCAGCATTCAATGGATCAGCATAGCCAAGCACCCCTGACCGCGCTTTCGGCCGACGATTTCGTCGGTCAGCGCACCGGATCGCGCGACAGCCTTTTGCTGGTCGCGCAGTTCCGCGTCGGCGAGTCGGCGCAGGTCGAGCAGGTCCGCGTCCGAAACCTTTCGTCGGGTGGGCTGATGGCGGAATATGCCGCACCCGTTTCGCGCGACACGCCCGTCGAGATCGAAGTGCGCGGCGTCGGTTGGGTCAGCGGCCGGATCGCCTGGTCGGCCGAGGGACGGGTGGGCGTCGCCTTCGACCACGGCATCGATCCGCTGCTCGCGCGCAAGCCCGTGGGCACCGGCACCAGGACGCCGCACTTCGCCAAACCGATCGTCAGCCGCCGCTGAAGCGCGGGGCGACTCGGGATCCCGGATCGGCCCGTCGCCGGAAGTGGACACAGCCGGAAGTGGACAAAGCGGGCACCTAACGCGGGCGCGCGCGCCGGCACAGGCGCGCGTGCGTATGTGCGCGCAAAGGGGGATTATATTCAGCATGAGAAAGAACGTTCTACGTTCGTTCATGCGAAATCCCATTTTGCAAGAGGCGTATAAGGCGCCTCTTCCTTCGTCGCGTGACGTCGCAATCTCCCCTCCCTTCAGAGAGGGGAGAGGTAGCCTGGATGAGGCTTTACGACGAAGCTGAAGCGCGCGCTTCTAGCGGTCCATCGCCTCTTTGACGCGTAGCTTCTGCTTCTTGAGTTGCGCGATCAGCATCTGATCCGGAAGGGGCCTCTGCGACTCGCTGGCGATTCGCTGGTCGAGCATCGAGTGCTTGGCGTTGAGTGCCGACAGATGCGCGTTCTGCATGGAAGCAGTCCTCCTTCAAGGGTCGCTGGGGGAACGGATTAGATCACGATTCGTCGCCTCTGTCGCGAGTCGAATCTTGCCCCAATCGACGGTTTGCGGAAAAGGCGCGGTGGCCCGTTGCCTGCGCCTGGCGCATCGGGCAGGGAATGGCCCGTTGGGGGGTACGCGATGGACGAGAGCGATATCCGGCGGAAGCTCGAGGCGCTGCGATCCGAGCATCGCGACCTGGACGCCGCAATCGATGCCCTGCTCGCCGCGAGCGGCGCAGATCAGCTCCAGGTGGCGCGACTCAAGAAGCGCAAGCTCAAGCTGCGCGACGAGATATCGCTGCTCGAGGACCAGCTGATCCCGGACATCATCGCCTGAGCCGCCGCGCGGGCGCTGCGGGGCGCCGACATTCGAAATTTTCCATTTTGTTGCTCCGGCGGCTGTGGCACCAAGCCCGTGATGGAGAGCAAGGCGACATCGCGGATTCATCGTCGACTGATCGACTCGCTCTATGTCGAGGCAATGCTGCTCGCCGACGAGGCGCGCGGCTATTTCGACGAGCTGGGCCGCACCGAGCGCGATACCCTCGACGGGCTGGGGCGCGTCGCCTTCTCGTGCGAGTCGCTCAAGGTCACCACGCGGCTGATGCACGTCATCGCGTGGCTGCTCACCCAGCGTGCAGTGGACGCGGGCGAGCTCGCCCCGCGCGACGCCCGCGCGCCGTCGCGCCGGCTGGGGACTGCGCCGGAAACCGACGAGTCGCTGCTCGGATCGATGCCTCCGCAGGCGGAGTCGATCATCCGCACCAGCATCGACCTCCACCGCCGCGTCGCGCGGCTCGACGAGTCGCTCGACGAACCCCAGGTGGTGGCGAGTCCGGCGCGCAGCATGTTCGAGCGGCTGGCTTCGTCCTTCTGAACTGAAAGGCCGGCGTTTTGCCGGGTCTCTAGCCCAGGAAGTCGCGAAGCTGCTCTTTGATGCGGCGTTCCTGCTCTGACACCTGAGGCTTGATGCGCTGCTTCACTTCGCGCACCTGATCGGAATAATTTCCGACATATCTCTGCAGAATATCGGAAGAAATTCTGGCCCTAGGGCTCTTCTCGTCGTCGGGCCAAATGGCGGCGAAGCCCTCGAATATATAGACTGCGCCGCTTTCGCCACGCTGCCCCACGAATTGGAACAGCAGACCCTCAGTTATTCCGTCGCCGGTGCGGGTCTCGCAAATAACGGGACGGTCGATGTCCTCGACCGTAATGTGTTCGGCTGCACCGGAAACGGCAGGAGGGCTGAGAAAGCCTGTCATCTTTGCAGCAAGAACGAGAGGATGGCAGGTGGCCGCTTCGCTCTTGATTTTCGCGGCGAGAGCATTGGATTCTTCCAATGGTCGTCCGATCGGCGCTGTGCTTGCGGTGGGGTTAAGGCCTTTTCGTCCAAACATCGAACGATCTCCGGTTCAACGTGAACATTTCATATCCACCGCCGATTGAAGAACCGTGTAAAATGCCCGGCGTCGCCTTGGCCCCTGCCGTTACCCCCGCTTTCGCGGGGGTACGGGAAGGGTGTGGCAGCGTGATCTCGCCGTCAGAGCTTGGCCAGCGCCGCCTTTGCCGCGGCGTATTCCGCCTTGAGCCGTTCGATCCGCACCGCGGCGGGCTGGATGTCGTGCACGGCGCCGATCCCCTGGCCCGAGCCCCAGATGTCCTTCCACGCCTTGGCGCCGCCGAAGTTCATCGCGCTGGGATCGCTCACCGGCAGATCGTCCGGATCGAGGCCCGCATTGACGATCGACGCGCGCAGATAATTGCCGTGCACGCCGGTGAAGAGGTTCGAATAGACGATGTCCTCCGCGGTCCCGTCGACGATGGCCTGCTTGTAGGCGGGAATGGCGTTCGCTTCCTCGGTCGCGATGAAGGGCGAACCGATATAGGCGAGGTCCGCGCCCGCAGCCTGTGCGGCGAGGACCGCGCGGCCGGTGGCGATCGCGCCCGAGAGCACCAGCGGCCCGTCGAACCATTCGCGCACTTCCTCGACGAAGGCGAAGGGGTTGAGCCGCCCGGCATGGCCGCCCGCGCCCGCGGCGACGAGGATCAGCCCGTCGGCGCCCTTTTCGATCGCCTTGTGCGCGAAGCGGTTGTCGATCACGTCGTGGAGCGTGATGCCGCCCCAGCCGTGCACCGCTTCGTTTAGCTCGGGCCGGGCGCCGAGCGAGGTGATCACGATCGGCACCTTCCATTTGGCGCACACCGCGACGTCGTGCTCGAGCCGCGGGTTCGAGCGATGGACGATCTGGTTGACCGCGAAGGGCGCGGCGGGCGTGTCCGGATTGGCGCGGTCCCAGGCGGCGAGTTCTTCGGTGACCTGGTGGAGCCATTCGTCGAGCTTCGTGTCCGGCCGCGCGTTGAGCGCCGGGAAGGAGCCGACGATCCCCGCCTTGCACTGGGCGATCACCAGCTCCGGCACCGAGATGATGAACAGCGGCGAGCCGATGACGGGAAGCCGCAGGCGATCGAAGAGCGGGGGAAGGGCCATGGACCGGTTTTGTAGCGCCGCCACGGGGTCTGTCGAGGGAGGGGCGGGCGACGCTACGGCAGCCTGACCTGACGGTTCCGCCCCCCTGCCCGGAAGCGAGGAGTTGGGGCTGGGAGGGCGCCCCAAGCGATTCGCTCGCGGAGAGCAACCCACCCTGGCCCCTGCCTTCCAGGGACGGGAATTCGCCTAGTCGACGCGCTTCAGCCCCGCGGCATAGTCGCGCTGCTTGGCGGCGTAGAGTGCGGCCGAGGCCTTGAGCAACGCCTTCTGCATCTCGTCCAGCGGGCGGATCGCCTTGGCGGGGGCGCCGACGATCAGGTGGCCGGCCGGGAAGATCTTGCCCTCGGTCACCAGCGCGCCGGCCCCGACGAGGCAGTCCTCGCCGATCACGGCGCGGTTGAGGATCGTCGCACCCATGCCGATAAGCGTCCGGTCGCCGATCGTGCAGCCGTGGAGGATGGCGTGGTGGCCGACGGTCACGTCCTCGCCCAGCGTGCAGGGGGCGCCGGGATCGGAGTGAAGTATCGCGCCGTCCTGGACATTGGTGCGCGCGCCGATGCGGATCGGCGTGTTGTCGGCGCGGATCACGGCGCCGAACCAGACGCTGGCGAGCGTCTCCAGATCGACTTCGCCGATCAGATCCGCGCTGGGCGCGACCCAGGCGTCCGGAGCGATCCGGGGATTCTTTCCGCCGATTGCGTAGAGCGCCACGGCCCTAGAAGAGCGGCGCGTCGAAGCCCGGGGGAAGCTGCATGTGCAGCCCCAGGGCGAGCGCCAGCGCGACGGCGCCGAGCAGCACCGCGAGCGTCGAGGAAAGCGAGAAGAGCCCCCAGCCGACCATCGTCACCATCTGCGAACTCGGGCGCTGCTCGCGCCGGTTGCGCTGGATCGCCGCGATCACGAACAGCGTGAGCATCGCATAGACGAAAAGAAAGAACTCGGTCATTTACTCCCACCCCGAACAACGTCCCCGATCGCTGGTTAGCCATACGGGTTCCGCGCAGCAATGCCGGGAATCTGCGGATCGTCGCACTGCAGCAAGAGCTGGTCGCGCGGCGCTGGCCATGCCTCTCCGGAAAGGGCCAAGGCGTCTCTGCCGGGCAACGGAACGGGGTCCGCTGCGTTCCTGTCGCAAACGAAATGATCCAGCGAGACTCAGTGCTTCCCGATAGCCCCACGACGCTTGCACCCCCGCCCATCGGCCTGCTCGACGGCGCGAGCCTGTTCCTCGATTTCGACGGGACGCTGGTCGAAGTCGCCGAGCGCCCCGACGCCGTGGCGGTCGACGCGCGGCTGCAGATGCTGCTGCACCGGCTGGTGGCGCGGCTCGACGGCCGTGTCGCGCTGATCAGCGGTCGGCCCGCGGGGGAGGTGGTGGCGCTATTCGGCGAGCAGATCGTCACTGTGGTGGGAAGCCACGGGATGGAGTTCCGCTGGGCCGACGGCCGTGCCGCGCCGATCGATCGGCCGGCGGGGCTCGATGCCGTGCTCGGCGCGATGCGCAGGCTTGCCGCCGAGCGGCCCGGATTACTCGTCGAGGAGAAGCCGCTGGGGATCGCGCTCCATTTCCGCCAGGCGCCGGAGGCCGAAGCCGCGTCGCAAGCACTCGCCGAGGCGCTGGCGCGCGAGCATGGGCTGCACCTCCAGCCCGGCAAGATGATGTTCGAAGTCCGCGCGCCTGCGGGCGACAAGGGCACTGCGGTGCGCACGCTGATGGCGGAACCCGAGCTGGCGTCCACGCGTCCCATATTCATGGGTGACGATCATACCGACGAAGCGGGCCTCGCCGCGGCCGAGGCACTGGGCGGCGCCGGGATATTGGTGGGACCGCCGCGACCGACGGCGGCGCGCTACCGGCTCGACGACGTGGAGGCGGTGCTCGCCTGGCTCGAAGCGGCGTCCGGCCCGGCGGCGTGATGGACCTCGATCTCTGGCCGATCGGCAATTGTCAGGTGAGCGCGCTCGTGGATCGGGCGGGACGTTTCGTCTGGGGCTGCGTGCCGCGCGTCGACGGCGATCCGATCTTCTCCGCGCTGATCGGCGGCAGCGAGCCGGCGGACGCGGGCGCGACCGGCTTCTGGGAAATCGAGCTCGAGCACGTCGCCGGCATCGAGCAGCGCTACCAGCGCAACACGCCGATCCTGGTCAGCCGCCACACCGACGGCGACGGCAATGCGATCGAGGTGATCGACTTCTGCCCCTATTTCCGGCGCAAGGGGCGCAGCTATCGCCCGGTGGCGTTCGCGCGGATCGTGCGGCCGGTCGCAGGGAGCCCGCGCATCCGCGTGCGGCTGCGGCCGACCTGCGGCTGGGGCGGCAGCTGCGGCCAGCAGCGCATCGGCGGATCGAACCACATCCGCTACCCGCTCGACGAGATGACGATGCGGCTCAGCACCACCGCGCCCGTGGGGATGGTGCACGAGGAGCGCTTCTTCCGCGTCGAGCGGCCGCTGCACTTCTTCCTGGGCCCCGACGAGAGTTTCGAGGGCGACATCGCCGCCACGCTCGAAGCGATGCTGAATGAAACCGATGCCGAATGGCGCGAATGGGTGCGCGGGCTGGCGATCCCGCTCGAATGGCAGGAGGTGGTGATCCGATCGGCGATCAGCCTCAAGCTCTGCCAGCACGAGGAGACCGGTGCGATCGTCGCGGCCCTCACCACGTCGATCCCCGAGCATGCGGGCTCGCAGCGCAACTGGGACTATCGCTACTGCTGGATCCGCGACGCCTATTACACCGTCCAGGCGCTCAACCGGCTGGGTGCGCTCGACGTGCTGGAGGGCTATCTCGGCTATCTGCGCAACATCGTCGACGGTGCGCGCGGGGGGCACATCCAGCCGCTCTACGGCGTGCTGGGCGAAGCAGTGCTGGAGGAACGGTTCGCGCCCGAGCTTGCAGGCTATCGCGGCATGGGACCGGTGCGCGTCGGCAACGCGGCCTACAGCCAGATCCAGCACGACGCCTATGGGCAGATCGTGCTCTCCAACGCCCAGGCCTTCTTCGACCAAAGGCTGTTCCGCATGGCCGGGGTGGAGGACTTCGAGGCGCTGGAGAAGGTCGGCGAACGTGCCTGGGAGAACCACGAACAGCCCGACGCCGGGCTGTGGGAGCTGCGCACGCGCCAGAGCGTGCACACCTATTCGGCGGCGATGTGCTGGGCCGCGTGCGACCGGCTAGCCAATGCCGCGCAGGCGCTGGGGCTCGAGGAACGCCGCGCCTTCTGGCAGGACCGCGCCGACCGTATCCGCGCGCGGATCGAGGCGGCGGCGTGGCGCGAGGACAGCAAGCGCATGTCCGCCACTTTTGCGGGAGACGACCTCGATGCCAGCCTGATCCAGCTGCTCGACCTGCGCTTCCTTTCGCCCGAGGATCCGCGCTTCAAGGATACGCTGGAAGCGGTGGAGGCGGGGCTGCGACGCGGCTCGCACATGCTGCGCTATGCGACGGAGGACGATTTCGGCCTGCCCGAAACGGCGTTCAACGTCTGCACCTTCTGGCTGATCGAGGCGCTCCACTTCACCGGCCGCGGTGCCGATGCACGTGCGCTTTTTGAAGAGATGCTCACGCGGCGCACTGCTGCCGGCCTGCTTTCGGAGGATATCGACCCGGTGACCGGTGAATTGTGGGGCAATTACCCCCAGACTTACAGCCTTGTGGGCATGATCAACTGCGCGGTACTGCTCAGCAAGGGCTGGAGCTCGATCCGTTGAGCCGGCTGATCGTCATCTCCAACCGGGTGAGCGCCCCACAGGGCTCGCACTCGGGAGCCCAGGGCGGACTCGCGGTGGCGCTGGAATCGGCGCTGCGCGAGATGGGCGGCATCTGGTTCGGCTGGTCCGGCGAGCAGATCGAAAGCTTCACCGGTCACGTCAATCTCCAGCGCGGCGAAGGCTACACCACGGCGACGGTGGACCTGGAGGAGCAGGACATCGACGAATATTACAACGGCTACGCCAACCGGACCTTGTGGCCGCTGTTCCACTATCGCATCGACCTGGCCGAATACGAACGCGGCTTCGCGGGGGGATACCAGCGCGTCAACGAGCGCTTCGCCGAGACCGTGCGTCCGCTGATCGAGGCCGAGGACGCGGTCTGGATCCAGGACTATCACATGATCCCGCTCGGGCAGGAGCTGCGCGAGCGCGGATGCGAGAACCGTATCGGATTCTTCCTCCACACGCCCTGGCCGCCGCGGCGGCTGCTCGCGACGCTTCCCGAAGCGCACGAATTGGTCGAGACGCTGTTCGCCTATGACGTGATCGGCTTCCATACCGAGGAATGGCTCCAGTCTTTCTGCGACTTCGCCACGATCGAGATGGGGGCGGAATCGGACGAGGGCGGGGACGTGATCCGCTACCGCGGCCGCAGCGTGCGCGTGATGATCTGCCCCATCGGCATCGATGCGGCCGAGTTCCGCGCGCTTGCGGCCAGCGAGACCGCGCGGGCTACCCACGAGCAGATGCGCCTGAGCGCGGTTGGCAGGGCGATGATCGTCGGCGTCGACCGGCTCGACTATTCCAAGGGACTCGAGGAGCGGTTCCTCGGCTATGAGCGCTTCCTCACCGAGCATCCGGAGGAGCGCAAGGAAGTCTTCCTGCTCCAGATCGCGCCGCCCTCACGCGCGTCGGTGCAGAGCTACCAGCAAATCCGCAACAATCTGGAAGGACTGTCGGGGCGCATCAACGGCGCACATGCCGATCTCGACTGGGTGCCGATCCGCTACGTCAACCAAGGCTATCCGCGCGACGTGCTCGCCGGGGTGTTCCGCGCCTCTCGGATCGGGCTGGTGACTCCGCTGCGCGACGGGATGAACCTGGTCGCCAAGGAATATGTCGCGGCGCAGGACCCGGAGGACCCGGGCGTGCTGATCCTCTCGCGCTTCGCGGGCGCGGCCGAGCAGATGCGCGAGGCGGTGCTGGTCAATCCCTATAGCGCCGAGGAGATCAGCGACGCGATCCTGACGGCGCTGAAGATGCCCCGCGACGAGCGCATTCGCCGCTGGCGCGCGATGATGGACGGGATCGAGCGCGAGGACGTGATGTGGTGGCGCAAGCGCTTCACCGATGCGCTGACGGCGGTGCCGGAGCCGGCGGAGTAGCTCCCCGGTGGCGTCGCAACCGGAAGGACGGGGAATGGCGGTTTGCTTTCGGCCGGGTTACGGTCCTGGCGGCGATTAACGGTGCCTGCCGTGCACAAGCGCCAGCCGTGCGGCTGACGAGTTCGCCGAAGGAGACTTTCATGCAGATTGCGGTTTTGACGTTCGATGGGTTCAACGAACTGGACTCGTTCGTCGCGGCAGCAATCCTCAATCGCATGAAGGCGCGGGGCTGGGCGGAGCACATCACTTCGCCGACCGAACAGGTCACCTCCATGAACGGCGTCACCGTCCAGCGCCAGAAACCGCTGGAGTTCGCGACCGAAGCCGATGCCGTTCTGATCGGCAGCGGGATCAAGACTCGCGACATCGCTGCCGATGCCGGGCTGATGTCCCGGATGGGGCTCGACCCGTCACGCCAGCTCGTCGGTGCGCAATGTTCAGGCACGCTTCTGCTGGCGAAGCTCGGGCTGGTAGGCGATCTGCCCGCCTGCACCGATCTTACGACCAAGCCCTGGGTGATCGAGGCGGGCGTGGAGGTGGTCGACGCGCCTTTTATCGCGCACGGCAACGTCGCGACCGCGGGCGGGTGCCTCGCCTCTCAATATCTCGCCACCTGGATGATTGCCCGTGGCGCTTCCCTGCGCGATGCCGAGGACGCAATCCACTATGTCGCGCCGGTGGGCGAAAAGCGGCGCTATGTCGATCAGGCGATATCGGTAGTTGCGCCCTTCATCGCGCCGGAAACAACCATCGCCGCCTAAGGGCGCCGTGATCGCGACATTGGCGGTCATCCTCCCCGGCCAGAGGGAAAGCGGCCGGAGGGGAGGATGCCCAGAAAGGCGTGTCGTGCTTCCTTCTCCTCCGTCATGCCTGGCATGACGGAGGAGAATTGCGGAACGTTAGAACGTCAGCTTGCCGCCGAGCGACAGCACCACGGCATGCGCGCCAACGAGCTCGCCCGAGGTGATGATCGGGGTCTGCGCAGGTGTGCCGACGAAGGCCGCGGTCGGGCGGTCGATC
>DATLJJ010000484.1:0-4393 GCA_035538975.1 Sphingomonas sp.
GCTTCGTGCCCGGCGCGTGATCGGGGACGAAGACCGAGAAGGTCATGTCGGTGCCCGTGACGGCGGAGGCATGGCGGTACACGCTCTGCGTGCCACCGTGGGATCTGGTGCTGCTCAGTGTCTCGATCATGCTTGCACTACCGGTCGCTGCGGCGATCCCTCGCCGAGATTGTGGGTGCCGCCCGGTTCGATATTGATCATCCGCACTTCGCCGTGGCGAGCGACCGGACGATGCTCGACGCCGCGCGGCACGACATAGAGCTCGCCCGGGCCGAGCGTGACGGTGCGGTCGCGCAGTTCGATGTCCAGCACGCCGTCCAGGACGAGGAAGAAGTCGTCGGTGTCGTCATGGACGTGCCAGACAAACTCGCCTTCCACCTTCACGATGCGGATATCGTTGCCATTGTAGCTGGCGACGAGGCGCGGGGCCCAATGATCGGAGAAAGTCGCGAATTTCTCCTCCAGATTGACCGCGCCGCTCATGCGTTCACCCGATGCACCGCGCACAGCTTGTTTCCGGCTGGATCGCGCAGATAGGCAAGATAGAGCGCGCGGCCGTCGGCCAGAGTGCGCAGGCCTGGCGGATCCTCACAGCTCGTCCCGCCCTGCGTGACGCCTGCATCGTGCCAGGCGTGGATCGCCTCGACCGAAGGCGCGGCAAAGCCGATCGTCCCGCCATTGGCGGCACTCGCCGCGCCGCCGTCGATCGGGCGCGTCACCAGGAAGCGTCCGAGGCCGTTCTGATAGACCAGCCGCCCCTTGGCATCGATCACTCCAGGATCGGTGCCGAGGGCGGCGAACACCGCATCGTAGAAGCGTCGCGCGGCCGCCAGATCGTGGGTGCCGACGGTGACATGAGTGAACATCGTGTCCGTCTTCCTGTTTCAGCCTCAGCCGGCCTTGTGCCGGGGATCGCGCAGCCGCACCGCTCGAGTTCGAGCCTCTAGTTCTGCCTCTGCCTCCCGGTGGACCCCGGCACAAGGCTGAGGCGTGTGGGGCGTCGTCAATAGACCACGACGCTGCGGATGCTCTCGCCCGCGTGCATCAGGTCGAAGCCCTTGTTGATCTCCTCGAGCTTCAGCACGTGGGTGATCATCGGGTCGATCGCGATCTTGCCGTTCATGTACCAGTCGACGATCTTCGGAACATCGGTCCGCCCCTTGGCGCCGCCAAAGGCCGTGCCCTTCCAGACGCGGCCGGTGACGAGCTGGAAGGGGCGGGTGGCGATCTCCTTGCCCGCCTCGGCCACGCCGATGATGATCGATTCGCCCCAGCCGCGGTGGCAGCATTCGAGCGCGGTGCGCATCACTTCGGTATTACCGGTCGCGTCGAAGCTGTAGTCGGCGCCGCCGTCGGTGAGTGCGAGCACTTCGGCGATCACTTCCTCGCGGCTCTTTCCCTTGCCGTTGATGAAGTGCGTCATGCCGAACTTGCGGCCCCATTCCTCGCGGTCCGGGTTGATGTCGACGCCGACGATCACGTCCGCGCCGACCATCTTCGCTCCTTGAATCACGTTGAGTCCGATGCCGCCGAGGCCGAACACCACGACCTTCTCGCCGACCTGCACCTTTGCAGTGTTGACCACCGCGCCGACGCCGGTGGTGACGCCGCAGCCGATGTAGCAGCTGGTCTGGAACGGCGCATCCTCGCGGATCTTCGCCACCGCGATCTCGGGCAGCACGGTGAAGTTCGAGAAGGTCGAGCAGCCCATATAATGGTAGATCGGCTGGCCCTTGTAGCTGAAGCGCGTGGTGCCGTCGGGCATCAGCCCCTTGCCCTGCGTTGCGCGGATCGCGGTGCAGAGATTGGTCTTGCCGCTGAGGCACGACTTACACTGGCGGCATTCCGGAGTGTAGAGCGGGATCACATGGTCGCCCGGCTTCACCGAGGTGACGCCCGCGCCCACTTCGCGGACGATACCGGCGCCTTCATGGCCGAGCACGCTCGGGAAGATGCCCTCCGAGTCGAACCCGTCGAGCGTATAGGCATCGGTGTGGCAGATGCCGGTCGCCATGATTTCGACGAGCACCTCGCCGGGCTCGGGACCTTCGAGGTCGAGTTCGACGATCTCGAGCGGCTTCTTCGCTTCGAAGGCGACTGCGGCGCGGGTCTTCATGGGCGTGGCGCTCCTGGGTTTTCGGGGTTGCCGGGCTAATCGGCCAAGACGGCACGGCGCGCAAGCTTGGCCGGGCGGGGGCCTTAGGCCTATGGGCGCGCGGATGGCTTATCTCGAAGCGCAACGGCGCGACCTCGCCGATCTTGCCGAACGCAGCCGCGCCCGCCGCCTGAGCGCGCGCACCGGGCGCGATTTCGCCTCGAACGACTATCTCGCGCTCGCAGGCGACCCGGCGCTGGCCGGGACGGTGCGCGCCGCGATCGAGGCTGGCGTGCCGATCGGATCGGGCGGGTCGCGGCTGCTGCGCGGCAACCATGTCGAGCACGAGCGGCTCGAGGCAGCGGCCGCGGGCTTCTTCGGGGCGGAAAGCGCGCTCTATTTCTCCACCGGCTATGCCGCCAACGCGGCACTGCTCTCGACGCTGCCCCAGCGTGGTGACCTGATCGTCCACGACGCGCTGGTCCACGCCAGCGCGCACGAAGGCATGCGGCTGAGCCGGGCCGAGGCACGCGGCGCGGCGCACAATGATCCCGACGCGTTCGACGACGCGGTCGCGGCGTGGCGCGCGGGCGGCGGCACCGGCCGGGTGTGGGTCGCGGTCGAGAGCCTCTATTCGATGGACGGCGATCGCGCCCCGCTGGACGCGCTGGCCGAGATCGCCGATCGCCATGAAGCGATCCTGCTGGTCGACGAGGCGCATGCCACCGGCGTGTTCGGCCCCGAGGGACGCGGGCTGGCGGCGGGTCTCGCGGGCAGCGCAAATCTGATCACGCTGCACACCTGCGGCAAGGCACTGGGCTGCGAGGGCGCGCTGCTGTGCGGGCCGAGGGTGATGCGCGACTTCCTGGTCAATCGCGGGCGCGCGTTCATCTTCTCGACCGCGCCGTCGCCGCTGATGGCGGTGGCGGTGGAGGCGGCGCTGGGGCTGATCGCCCGGTCCGAGCGGCGCGAGCGACTGCACGAACTCGTCGGGCGAGCCGAAGCCCTGCTCGCGCCGGTGGGTGTGCGCGCTACGGGCTCGCAGATCCTGCCGCTGGTGCTCGGCGACGACGCGCGGACGATGGCGATGGCGGCCGAGCTCCAGCGGCTGGGCTTCGACGTACGCGGCATTCGGCCGCCCACGGTGCCGGCGGGCACCTCGCGGCTGCGCATCTCGCTGACGCTCAACGTGGACGAGGCGGACGTCGCCGCGCTCGCCGAGGCGATCGGGAGTCTCGCATGAGAATCGTCGTCACCGGCACCGATACCGATATCGGCAAGACCGTCTTCGCCGCAGGCCTCGCGGACGCTTTGGGCGCGACCTATTGGAAGCCGGTGCAGAGCGGCCTCGACGGGGGGAGCGACGCCGAGCGCGTGGCGGCGCTGGCGGGCGCGACCGTGCTGCCCGAAGCCTATCGGCTGGGGACGCCCTGCTCGCCGCATTTCGCCGCCGAGATCGACGGCGTGACGATCGATCCGGACCGGCTGGTGCCGCCGGAGATCGACCCGCTGGTGATCGAGGGGGCGGGCGGCGTGCTCGTGCCCGTGACGCGCGAGCTGCTCTACGCCGATCTGTTCGCGCGCTGGCAACTGCCCACGGTGCTCGTCGCGCGCACGGTGCTGGGGACGATCAACCACAGCCTGCTTTCGATCGAGGCACTCCGTACGCGTCGAGTGCCGATCCTGGGCGTCGCGTTCGTGGGCGACGCGAACGAAGACAGCGAAGCCACGATCGCGGACATCGGCAGGGTCCGGCGGCTCGGGCGGTTGCCGCGGCTCGACCCGCTCGACCGCGCCACGCTTTCCGTCGCCTTCGCCCAGGCCTTCAACATCGCGGATTTTACTGCATGACTTCGCCCGTCTGGCACCCCTTCACCCAGCATGGTCTCGGCGAGCCCATTCCCGAAGTGGTGCGCACCGAGGGCGCGGCGCTGCATACGCATGACGGGCGGCGCTTCGTCGATGCAATCTCGTCCTGGTGGGTGACGACGCACGGCCATTGCCACCCCCGGATCATGACTGCGATCGCCGAGCAGGCGGCGTCCATGGACCAGATCATCTTCGCCGGCTGGACGCACGAGCCCGCCGAGACGCTCGCGCGCGAACTGGTGCGGATCACGCCCGATCCGCTCGCCCATGTCTTCTTTTCCGACAGCGGCTCGACCAGCGTCGAGGTGGCGCTCAAGATGGCGCTGGGCTTCTGGAACAACCGCGGCGAGCCCCGCCACCGCATCGTCGTAATGGAGCACGGCTATCACGGCGACACGATCGGCGGCATGTCGGTCGGCGCGCGCGGAG
>DATLJJ010000485.1:0-20272 GCA_035538975.1 Sphingomonas sp.
AGCAGGCCCGCCCAGACGATCGCGCGGATGCCGAGGAAGCCACGGCCACCGGCGGGCGTCAGCACGTCGCTGAGGCGCGGACGGTGATCGGCCGAGAAGCTGGCCTGGATCTCGGCGAGCTTGGTCTTGGCTTCGGCGGGCCCGAACAGCGAGGTGAGCACGTTGCTCGCCTCTTCGTTGCGGCCCTTGGACACCAGGTAGCGCGGGCTCTCTGGGATGAAGAAGAGCGCGACGAGGAACACCGCAGCGGGGATCGCCTGCATCAGGTACATCCAGCGCCACGCGTCGATCCCGCCCCAGAACGCGGCAGTCGAGCTTCCGGCTGCGGCGGCGAGGTAATAGTTGACCACGAAGGCCGCAGTCAGACCCGAGATGATCATGATCTGCTGGACCGTGGTCATCCGCCCGCGGATGTTCGCGGGTGCGACTTCGGAGATATAGGCGGGCGAGAGCACCGAAGCGGCGCCCACAGCCATGCCGCCCAGGATACGGGCGATGACGAAGATGCTGTGATCGTGCGAGAGGCCCTGAACCAGCGCGCCGCCGAGGAAGAGCAGCGCGGCGAGGCGCATCACGTTGCGGCGACCCATGCGGTCCGCCAGCGTGCCGGCGAAGAAGGCGCCGATGAAGCAGCCGATCAGCAGCGAGCCGACCGTGAAGCCCAGCCCCGCCTCGTCGAGCGCGAAGGCCGCCTTGAGGCCCGGCTGGGTGCCGTTAACCGCGCCGCTGTCATAACCGAAAAGCAAGCCGCCGATCGTGGCCACCGCCACGATGGCGCTGATCAGGCCAATATTGGCCCTCTCCGCCGTTTGATTCATCCCCAAGTCCTCTCCTGTCCCCCCAGCCGAATGGCCGGCGTGTTAGCGGTAACGGTGGCGCGATCTAGAGAGAAAAGCAATGCTCTTCTCGCGCTCAGCGATGCTCCCCGACACGCACGCCGGCACTGCCGTCGCGACGGCGGCGCTCGCCCACGGCGCGGGGCGGGCCGGAGGATTCGCGCAGGATCAGCTCGTGATCGAGCACCTGTTCCTCGAGCTTGTCAGCCTGCCCGCCGCGGTGCGAGCGGATGCGCGCGAGCAGCAGGTTGAGTGCCGATTCCGCCATCGCCGAGATCGGCTGGCGTACGGTGGTGAGCTCGGGCCAGATGGTAGTGGCGAGCGAGGTGTCGTCGAAACCCACGATGCTGAGATCCTGCGGCACGTGCAGGCCGCAGCGGTGCGCGACGCCAACCGCGGCCGCGGCCATGTCGTCGTTGCTCGCGAAGATGGCGGTGGGCGGATCGGCGCGGTCTAGCAGCCGTTCGGTGGCGACGATGCCCGATCGGAACGTGAAATAGCCCTGCTCGACCGGCATCGCCTTCACATCCAGCCCGGCTTCCTCGATCGCGGCGACGAACCCGCGGAAACGCTCGGCACTGGAGGTTTGGTTGGGGTTGCCGCGGATAAAGCCGATATTGCGATGGCCGAGATCGATCAGGTGACGCGTGATCGCGGCGGCGGCGGCATAGTCGTCGATGCGGACGTTGAGGCTGCGCGCCGGTGGGCGCCCCATCGCGACCGACACCCAGGGAATGCCGGCGGCGTCAAGCTCGGCGCGGACCGGCGCGGATTCAGAGAGCGGCGGCGGCAGGATCACGCCCTCGACGCTGGTCGCGACGAAGCTGCGCGTCGCCTCCGCCTGTTCCTCGGCGCCCTCGCTCTCGCACGCCTCGAGCACCAGATGACAGCCAGCGCGGCGCGCGGCAGCCAATGCGCCGATCAGGAACTGCGAGAGATAGGCGGCCGACGGGTTGGAATAGAGCAGCCCGATCTGCGTCGCCTCGCCCGCGGCGAGGCTGCGCGCGGCGCTGTTGGGCGAATAGTTAAGCTTTTCGATCGCCTCGAGCACCGCGGCACGCGTGCTCTCACGGACGTTGGTGCCGCCATTCACGACACGCGACACGGTCATCGCCGACACACCCGCTTCCCGTGCAACGTCCTGCACGGTAACGGTACCACGGCTCCTGCGGCTCGGTTTGCTCATCGTCCCCCTGTGGCATAGGTGCAACGAATCGGCAAAGCAATCAACGCCCCATCGCGCCGTGGCTTCGGTTGACCCGATGGCGCGTCCGCTTTAGCTGATAGCGCTACCACAAAATGCGGCGCGAGGGGCGCCCCTTTAGGAGAGAAACGTGCCTGCTTCGCGTCGCCCGGGCTCGACCCGCCATATCCGCATCGCCGCGCTTGCCGCGGTCGCCGCCGCGGCGCTTTCGCCCGCCGTCATCGCCGTTGCCCATGCTCAGACGAGCCGGGCCGAGAAGCCGCTGTACAAGGATCCCTCCCAGCCGGTCGCCATGCGGGTCGAGGACCTGCTCAAGCGGATGACGCTGGAGGAGAAGGTGCAGCAGATGGTCGCCATCTGGCTGCACAAGGAGAAGATCCAGACGCCGGAGGGCGAGTTCGATCCCGCCAAGGCATCGCAGAACTTCCCCAACGGGCTAGGCCAGATCTCGCGCCCCTATGACCGCCGCGCAATCACCCAGGGCCCGGCCGCCGGCGCGGCCGCGGGCACGGTGAACCGCAGCCCCGGGGATACTGCGCGCTACGTCAACGCGGCGCAGAAATGGGCGGTCGAAAGGACCCGCCTCGGCATTCCGATGATCATGCACGAGGAAGCGCTGCACGGCTATGTCGCGCCGGGCCGCACCAGCTTCCCGCAGTCGATCGGGCTCGCCTCGACGTGGAATCCGGGGCTGGTCGAGAAGGTCTTCTCGGTCGCGGCGCGCGAGATGCGCGCGGTGGGTGCCAACCTGGCGCTGGCGCCGGTGGTCGACGTCGCCCGCGACCCGCGCTGGGGACGTATCGAGGAAACCTATGGCGAGGACCCGCACCTGGTCGGCGAGATGGGGCTGGCGGCGATCCGCGGCTTCCAGGGTACCACGCTGCCGCTGGCGAAGGACAAGGTGTGGGTCACGCTCAAGCACATGACCGGCCACGGCCAGCCCGAGAGCGGCACCAACATCGGCCCCGCGACCGTCTCCGAGCGGACGCTGCGCGAGGTGTTCTTCCCGCCGTTCGAGCGTGCGGTGACCGAGCTGCCGGTCGGCGCGGTGATGCCCTCGTACAACGAGATCGACGGTATCCCGAGCCACGCCAATCGCTGGCTGCTCAACGACGTGCTGCGCCAGGAATGGGGCTTCAAGGGCGCGGTGCTGAGCGACTATTTCGCGATCCGCGAGCTGATGACGCGGCACAAGATGTTCGACAATCTCGAGGATGCCGCGGTCCGCGCGATGGACGCGACCGTCGACTTCGAAACTCCCGACGGCGAAGCCTATGCGCTGCTGCCCAAGCTGGTGCGTGAAGGCCGGGTGAGCGAGGCGCAGATCGACGATGCCGTGCGCCGCATCCTGCGGCTCAAGTTCGAGGCGGGGCTGTTCGAGAATCCCTATGTCGACGTGAAGGCGGCGGCGAAGAAGACCGAGACGCCCGACGCGATCGCCCTGGCGCGCGAGACGGCGCGGCAGGCAGTCGTGCTGCTCAAGAACGACCAGAACCTGCTCCCGCTCGACGCGGGCAAGATCAAGCGGCTGGCGGTGATCGGCACCCACGCCAACGACACGCCGATCGGCGGCTATAGCGACGTGCCGCGGCACGTGGTGAGCGTGCTCGAGGGCATGAAGGCGGAGGGCAAGGGCAAGTTCGACGTCGATTATGCCGAGGGCGTGCGGCTGACCAAGAGCCGCGCCTGGGCCGCGGACCAGGTCGAGCTGGTCGACGACGCGACCAACGACCAGCTCCGCGCGCAGGCAGTCGAGGCGGCGAAGAAGGCCGACACGATCGTGCTGGTGCTGGGCGACAACGAGCAGCTCAGCCGCGAGGCCTGGGCCGACAATCACCTGGGCGACCGCAACAGCCTCGAACTGATCGGGCCGCAGAACAAGCTGGCCGAGGAGATCTTTGCGCTCGGCAAGCCGGTGGTGGTGCTGCTGCTCAACGGGCGGCCGCTGTCGGTCAAATATCTGTCGGAGAAGGCCCCTGCCCTGCTCGAAGGCTGGTATCTGGGCCAGGAGACCGGCAACGCAGTGGCCGACGTGCTGTTCGGCCGCGCCAACCCGGGCGGCAAGCTGCCGGTGAGCATCGCGCGCGACGTCGGCCAGCTGCCGATGTTCTACAACCACAAGCCGAGCGCGCGGCGCGGCTATCTCTTCGCCGAGACCAGTCCGCTCTATCCGTTCGGCTATGGCCTTTCCTACACCAGCTTCGCCATTGCGGCGCCGGTGCTGGAGCGGACCACGATCGGGCGCGACGAGAGCGTGAAGGTGCGCGTCGAGGTGGCCAACACCGGTGCCCGTGCAGGCGACGAAGTGGTGCAGCTCTATGTCCGCGACGACCTGGCGAGCGTCACCCGGCCGGTGAAGGAGCTCAAGGCGTTCGAGCGCGTGACGCTGGCGCCGGGCGAGCGGAAGACCGTGACCTTCGAACTCAAGCCGCGCGACCTGTCGCTGTGGAACGTCGACATGAAGCGCGTGGTCGAGCCCGGGACGTTCACCATCTCGGCGGGGCCGAATTCGGTGGAGGTCAAGAGCACCACGCTGACGGTGAAGTGATCAAATGATCCTCCCCCTGGCGGGGGAGGATCGGGTCATTGGCTAAGCCAGTCCGCCACCCAGACGAGCGGGGCGTTCCAGTTGATCGCGACTTCATTGAGCGCATAGGAGCGCGCGTCGTCGGCCCAGCAGGCCTGGGGCGCGCATTTGCCCTTCATCGCCGCGGCGACGGGATCGGTCATCGCCGTGGAATTGGCGCCACCCGAGAGCACGCCGGGGGGCGGCCCCGGCAGCTTCGGGTCGAGCGAGGGCGCCCAGAAGCGGTGGTGCGGATTGCGCATCGGCCGCGCGCCATAGCCGCTGACATAGCTGTGGCCAGTCGGGTTGCGGCCGAGGACATAGTCGGCCGCGTCCACCACGCCCGTGCGGTATTTCGCTTCACCGGTGAAATCATAGGCGAGCGCGAGCAGCATCGCGCGGTTGAGCAGGTTCGCGTTCGAGCCCCACGGATAATTGGCGGCGACATAGGGGATGCGGAAGCCGTTGGTCTTCTCGTCGGCGAGGAAGCGATCGGCGGCCTCGATGATCGCGCGCTGGAGCCGCCGGACATCCTCGGTCGGCAGACCGGTCTTCACCGTGGCGAGCGTGATCGTGCCGAGCGGCGCGACGCGCGGCCAGCCCGGCTCGCCGGCGACGCGGGCGAAGTGCGGCGACCGGCGCAGCGCCTCAAGATAGTCGGCCTTGCCCGTCGTCGCGTAGAGCTCGGCCGCGGCCCAGTAAAATTCGTCCGAAAGGTCGTTGTCGCCATAGCCGCCGCTGCCCGTGAAGCTGCTCGTGGCATAGATTTCCGGGTTCCGCCGGGCGGCGACCCACGCGCGCTCCGCCGCGGCGAGGCAGCGCGCGGCAAAGCCGTCATCCACGCCGCGCCAGATGCGCGCGCATTGCGCGGCGGTGGCGGCGAGGTTGAGCGTCGCACCGGTAGTCGGCGGATAGAGCAGCCGCTCCTCGGGATCGTCCTGCGGCGGCATCGGCAGCGCCGTCCAATTGTGGTCGGCGACCTTCTGGTGCGCCATGCCGCCGGCGTCGATCCCGGCGAAATCGGCGGGCTGCGGCTTCCATGCCGGCTGCCCCTGCGCCGCCGGCTTCGGCGGGCCGACGGGCACGCGCGTGCGTACCCCGTCGGCGATCTGCATGCGGAGCAGGAATTCCATCTCGTAACGCGCTTCGTCGAGCAGACCGCGCTGCTCGCTGCCGCGCTCGAAGGCATTGAGCAGCGTCCAGAGCGCGATGCCGCCGTTGACGACATATTTGCCGTGGTCGCCCGCGTCGTACCAGCCGCCGGTGACGTCGAGGGCGTAGTCGCAGCCCGGCCATTCGATGCCGCGCCCGTCCTTGCCGGCGAAGCATCTGGCGACTTCCTGGCGGTGCCCCGCGGGGCGCGCCCATTTGGCGCCGACGATGCGCGCCTCGATCGGCACGCCCGCGCGCTGGTGGTAGAAGAAGGCGAGCGCGTCACGCGAGAGCGGGGCGTAGAGGCCGTCGCGGATCGCGAAAGGATCGCTCTCCGAGCCGCCGACGATCAGGCGATATCCCTCGCCGGGGGTGCGGAAGGCACTGAAATCGACTCGCTGGACCTCGCTGATGCCCGAGGCGGGGTCGGGGCCGTAGACCTGCGCCTGGCCCTCGAGGCGCGTGCGGCCCTGCGCGTCGACCAGCTTCCAGCTGAGCGGGGCAGAGCCGCCGTGGACGATCGCGATCTTGGGGCTGTCAGGCTCGAAGCCGAGCTGGTTGAGGTAGATGGGGAGCGGCGGTGGGGTCGCGGTGGCGGGGGTTGCAGCAGCGACGAGGAGTGCCGCGGTGGTGAGCAGGGCCTTGAGCGAGCGGCGCCGCACACGATCCTCCCCCGGAGGACCAGCCGCAGGCGGGTGGAGGGGTAGTTTCAGCAGGCGATGTCGCTCGTGGAGAATACCCCTCCACCACCAGCTGTCGCTGGCGGTCCCCCTCCCCCTCCGGAGGAGGATCTTGATCTGGCTCCGCATCCCTATTCCCCCTTCTCCGCGAATACCCCGAATACCGCGCCGACGAAGCCGCCCGCGGTTTTGGTGCTGAGGATGGTGCCGTCGATCGTGCCGATCTCGGTCCAGCGCCCGGGCTTCGTTGCATAGGAGAAGCTGTATTTGTCGCCCGCGGCAGTAATGCGGAGGTGCACCGGCGCGCCGGCTTTGACGTCGAGCGGCACCGTGCCGAGCGTCGCGCCGTACGCGGGCTGCTTCTCCCCTGCCCGCCACTGGAGCGCCACCACCGGCTTGCCGCCGCGCCGGGTGACTGCGATGGACGCCCAATATTGGTCGTTCTGGAACGCGGCCAGCCCGGCGCGATCGCCGTCATGCCGGGGCGTGAAGCGGACCACCGTCTCCGCACTCGCGTTCATGTGCTGCTGGCGGCGTGCGAGGAACGAGGGATTGGCATTGTCGCCCAGCCCTGCTGCACGTGCGTCGAGCACCAGCGCGCCCTTGTCGAACGCATACCAGCGCTCGCGCGGCTGGCGCAGCATCATCCAGTGGAGCGGAAGCGCAGTGCCGTCGAATGCGTCGCGAACGGTGAAGGCGCCGTTGGTGGGGAGCTTCGGCGCAGGCTGCGCGGGGAGCGCCGGGCGCGCGTGAACGAACGGGACCGCCTGACCCGGGCGCGTGATGCGCGGCCAGCCGTCTTCCCAGGTGACGGGCAGCAGGAAGGTCTCGCGGCCGGTGTTGTAATAGTCACCGGCGTAGGGCCGCACCGCGAGGAAGGTCGCCCACCACTCGCCCTTCTGCGTCTGGACGAGCTGGGCGTGGCCGGCCGAAGTGATCGGATTGGCGCGGTCGCGCGGCAGGTCGCGTTGGGTGAGGATCGGGTTGGCCGGATTGGGTTCGTACGGGCCGGTTACGCTCTTCGAACGCAGGATCACCTGGCTGTGCCCCTCGGCGGTGCCGCCCTCGGCGCAGCTCAGATAATACCAGCCATCCTTCTTGAAGATGTGCGGCCCCTCGATCCAGATCGGCTTCTTCGAGAAATCGACCCCGCCGTTCACCAGGACCTTGCGCGGGCCGATCGTCTTCAGATTGGCGAGATCGAACTCCTGCACCCAGATCGCGCGGTGCCCTTCGTACTGCGGCGTGCCTTCGGGCGGGCCGTTGTTGAGGATCCAGGTGCGGCCGTCATCGTCGAAGAACAGCGAGGGATCGATGCCGCCCTCGAGATCGGGCAACCACACCGGATCGGACCAGGGACCGGCCGGGTTCTCCGCGGTGACCACGAAATTGCCGCCGCAATCGACGCAGGTGTTGAGGATGTAGAAAATGCCGTTCTTCGCCTGGATCGTGGGCGCGAAGACGCCGCGCGAGAGGCCGAGGTTCTTGAAGTCGAGTTGGTCCGGCCGGTCGATCGCGTTGCCGATCTGGGTCCAGTTGACCAGATCGCGGCTGTGGAAGACCGGGATGCCGGGGAACCAGCCGAAGGTGGAGGTGACGAGATAATAGTCCTCCCCCACCCGCGTGACGCCGGGATCGGGGTAGAAGCCCTGCAGGATCGGGTTGCGGTACTCGCCCTGCCCGGCCTTGTAGAGGCTGTCGACAGGGTCGGCGCCACGATATTCGAACCAGTCAAACCGCGCCTGCTGTGCCGCGGCTGGCGTGGCGAGCAGGAGCGCAAGTGCCGGAAGTGTACAAAGATTACACCCCAACGCGCGCGCATGCGCCCCCGCGTACGTACGCACGTACGCGTACGCACGTGAGAGCAGGTTTGGGGCATTCGTGGCGCGCTTCGAGTCCATGCCCGACCTCATAACCAAATTGGTTCGTGTAGGAAAATGAATTTTACCGATCACGCGGCACAATTCTGACGAATGAAGTCGCGGTGCTTGGGCATGTAGTCGGCCGAATTGGCGACGGCATCGCGGATGTTCGCGAGCCGCGCGCGCGTCTCGTCGAGGCTCATCACGTCGGCGACCGGATCGTGCGACTGGGCCTTCATCAGCTGGCCGTGCATCACGGCGAACCAGCTGGTGTCGTTGAACAGCTCCTCATTCTCGCGGAAGCAGCGGCCGTGGCTGCGGAAGACGCGCATCTTCTCGGCGAGCCGTTCCGGGATCTCCATCGTGCGGCAATAGTCCCAGAAGGCGGAATCGTCGCGCTCGGTGGCGTGATAGTGGAGGATGAGGAAGTCGCGGATCTCCTCGTAATCGGTGGTCATGATCCGGTTGTACCGATCGATATCGGCCTGGTTGAAACCGCGATCGGGGAACATCGTCAGGAAGCGCGAGAGTCCGCTCTGGATGAGCCAGATCGCGGTCGATTCGAGCGGCTCGAGGAAGCCGCCGGCGAGGCCCATCGCCACGCAGTTCTTGACCCACAGCCTGTTGCGGTGACCGGTGCGGAACGGCACCGTGCGCGGATCGGCGAGCGGCTCGCCGTCGAGATTGGCGAGCAGGATCGCCGTCGCCTCGTCGTCGCTCATGTGCTTCGAGCTGAAGACATGACCGTTGCCGATGCGATGCTGGAGCGGGATGCGCCACTGCCAGCCGGCCTTGCGCGCAGTGCAGCGCGTGTAGGGCGTCCATTCGTCGACGCTGGCGCAGGGCACCGCGATCGCACGGTCGCAGGGAAGGTGGTGCGACCAGTCGGTGAAGCCGGCCTTGAGCGCCTGCTCGATGATCAGCCCGCGGAAGCCCGAGCAGTCGACGAACAGATCGCCCTCGATCTCGGTGCCGTCCTGCATCACCACCGACTGGACGAAGCCGTCCTCACCGCGCAGCTTCACGTCGACGATCTTGCCCTCGCGCCGCACCACGCCGCGCTCCTCCGCATAGCCGCGCAGGAATTTCGCGTAGAGGCCGGCGTCGAAGTGGAAGGCATAGGCGATGTCGGAGAGCGGCGAATTGCCTGCGTCGATCGGCCGCATGAACTTGTTGCCGCGCGCCGCCTGCGCCTGGAGCGAGAAGGCGTCGATGTCGGGCGCCTCGCCCAGTTCGTGCAGGCGCAGGAAATAGGCGTGGAAGGACACGCCCTGCATGTCGAGGCCGTACTTGCCGAAGGGGTGGAAATAAGTGTGGCCGATCCGCCCCCAGTCCACGAACTGGATGCCGAGCTTGAAGCTGCCCTTGGTCTGGCGGATGAATTCGTTCTCGTCGAACCCGAGCATGCGGTTGAAGGTCGCCATCTGCGGGATGGTCGCCTCGCCCACGCCGATGATGCCGATCTCGTCCGATTCGACCAGGGTGATGCTGGCGTAGTTCGGCCCGAGGATGCGCGCGAAGGTGGCGGCAGCCATCCAGCCGGCGGTGCCGCCGCCGACGATGACGATGCTGCGGATGCGATTGTCGGTGGTCATGCGGGTCCTCAACGGGCAGCAGCCATCGCCGCGGGCGCGGACGGCACGGCGGGGCAATGGCGGGCGAGATAGTCGGCGTGGCGCGGCATGGCGTCGGCCGCGCGGGCGAAGATGGTGCGGATGCGCTCGGCCATGACGCGGAGCTGGTCGACGTCGAGCGCGTCGACGAGCGGGTCCCAGCCCTGCGGCGCCACTCCCTGCCCGCGCAGCACCGCGATCCAGCTCGACTCCGCGAACAGCTCGTCGTCGATTCGGAAGATGCGGCCGCGGTTTCGGAACAGCTCCATGCGATGTGTCAGGCTCTCGGGCACGTCCATCTCGCGGACCTGACGCCACAGGTCGCCGGGGCGCTCGTTGGCCTTGTAATGGAGGATCACGAAGTCGCGGACCTGCTCGTACTGGCGCCGGCTGAAATCATTGTAGGTGTCGCGCTCGGCATCGCCCCAGCCGCGATCGGGCAGCAGCGCGAGCAGGCGCGAGATGCCGGCCTGGATCAGGTGGATGCTGGTCGATTCGAGCGGCTCGAGAAAGCCCGAAGACAGGCCGAGCGCGACGCAGTTGCGGTTCCACGCGAGCTTGCGGCGGCCGGTGGCGAAGCGCAGCTGGCGCGGATCGGCGAGCGCGGGGCCGTCGAGATTGGCGACCAGCGTCGCCGCCGCCTCGTCGTCGGAGATGTGCGCGCTCGAATAGACATAGCCGTTGCCGGTGCGGTGCTGGAGCGGAATGCGCCACTGCCAGCCCGCGTCGCGCGCGGTGGATCGCGTGTAGGGGGTGGCCTCGCCGATGTTCGCCGAGGGAACGGCGACCGCACGGTCGCACGGCAGCCAGTGCGTCCAGTCCTCGTAGCCCGTGTGGAGCGCTTCCTCGATCAGCAGCCCGCGGAAACCCGAGCAGTCGAGGAACAGCTCGCCCTCGATCCGCTCGCCGCTCTCGAGCTTCACCGCTTCGACGAAGCCGTCGCCCCCGCGCAGCTCGACGTCGACGATCCGCCCCTCGCGCCGCACCACGCCGCGACGCTCCGAATAGGCGCGCAGGTATTTGGCGTAGAGCGCGGCGTCGAAATGATAGGCCTGGACGACGCTCGCCAGCGGCGAGCCCGGGTCGCCCGAGGGTGCGGCATAGCGGTTGCGGTGCGCGGCGGTGGCGCAGAGGCTGTATTCCTCGAGATCGCCCGCGAGGCCGAGTGCGTGGAGCTTGTGCCAGACCTGATGGAAGCGCACGCCCTCGATGTCGAAACCGAAGTCGCCGAACGGATGCATGTAGCGGTGGCCGGGGCGCGTCCAGTCGACGAACTCGATGCCGAGCTTCATCGAGCCCTGCGTCCTGGCGAGGAAGTCGTTCTCGTCGATACCGAGCATCGCGTTGAAGGTGCGGATCGGCGGGATCGTCGCCTCGCCCACGCCGACAATGCCGATGGCATCCGATTCGACGAGAGTGACCGAGACGCCGGCGCGCGTCAGCCGCGACAGCGCGCCCGCGGCCATCCAGCCCGCCGTGCCGCCGCCGACGATCACGATGCTGCGAATGGGATCGTGCGCGCTCATCGACCGAATGCCCCCGCATGGCTGGAAATGCGAACGCCGAGCCTAGCGCCGACATGCGCGCGCGAACAGCACGGCCTTTTCCGCGTGCCGTCCGCGCGGCCGCGTTCCTTATGCATTGGGCGCCCCCTCTCCTGCCCGAATGTTAGCGCTCACTTTCTCTGCGGGTCAACCGCGGCGCACGCCTCGCGGCGGGCATGCGGCACCTGCGAAGCGATTGTGCATCGCAGCGAAACCGTTGCAAAATAACCACAATCCACAACTGTCCCAAAAGCGTAACACTGGACGCTTGATCTTTACGCAAGACCCCCTCTAGGCTGCGTTGGGCAAAACAACAGGCGCACTTTTGGTAGCGCTAACACAGGGGAGGCACAGCTTGATGCTCAAGCAATCTATTACCTATGCCGGCGAGCGGGACGTGAAGTTCCGGTCAGCGCTGCTTGGCGCCGGCGTGTCCGCTCTCGCGCTGTGCCTCGGCGCGACGTCCGCCTGGGCGCAGACGACCGCCACGGCATCCACGCAGGCGGCCGAGGCCTCGGACGGCAGCGCGCAGGACGAGCCGGCGTCGGACGAGATCGTCGTCCAGGGCTACCGCCAGGCGCTGCAGAGCGCACAGTCGATCAAGAAGAATTCCGACGCGATCGTCGACTCGGTGACCGCCGAGGACATCGGCGCCCTCCCCGACCGCTCGGTGGTGGAAACGCTCCAGCGCATCCCCGGCGTCTCGATCAGCCGCTTCGCCGCGGGCAACGACCCCGACCACTTCTCGGTCGAAGGTTCGCAGGCGACCGTCCGCGGCCTCACCTATGTCCGCTCCGAGTTCAACGGCCGCGAGGCCTTCTCGGTGCTCAACGGCCGTTCGCTCGGCTTCCAGGACGTGCCCTCCGAGCTGCTGGGCGGCGTCGACGTATTCAAGTCGCCCACTGCCGACCGCATCGAGGGCGGCATCTCGGGCACCGTCAACCTGCGCACCCGACTGCCGTTCGATTCCAAGTCGACCTACATCGCCGGCGCGCTGGAGATGAACTACGGCGACTTCGTCAACAAGTCCGCCCCCACCATCTCGATCCTCGGCAGCACGCGCTGGGAGACCGGGATCGGCGAGATCGGCATCCTGGGCAGCGCAGTCTATTCGCAGCTCTTCACGCGCAACGACCGCCTGCAGGTCTCGAGCTTCCGTGTTCGCCCGATCTATTCGAACGGCACCCGCACCGACGTGCTTCCCTTCACGGGTGCGACCCAGCAGGGTAGCGGCCTCTTCCCGCGCGGCGCAGTGATGGGATCGCAGGAGTTCGAGCGCGAACGCTATGGCTTCTCGGCCGCGGCGCAGTGGCGGAGCAACGACGGCTCGATGGAGGCTGTGTTCCAGTTCCTTCGCTCGGACGCACGCCAGAACTGGTTCGAGAACACGATCGAGATCGCGACCGACAACGTCACTGCGGCGGGCGACAGCCGCGCGCGTGCCGGCACGTCGGTTTCGTTCGATGACGATTTCCTGTTCGACCAGGGCCTGATCACCGGCCCCACCGGCTGGCGCGCCGACCAGAACACGGCGCCGACGACTGCGCTGCCCGCCGGGCGGCGCACGCCCGCGTTCGGCCTGCAGTCGAACAACCAGTATCGCGAACGCAAGGACCGCAGCGTCACCGACGATTACGGCTTCAACTTCAAGTGGGACGTGTCAGAGCGGTTCGGCCTGAGCATCGACTATGACCATGTCGAATCGCGCGGCGAAGTGCTCGACAACGGCATCTGGTCCTCGTCCTTCCAGGACGTCTACATCGACCTCAACGGCAAGAACCTCCCTGTCGTCGAGTTCCAGCCGCCGCAGAGCTGCGTCACTCCCACCGCCCAGGGCGCGTGCACGGGCGTGCCGGGATCGTCGAGCAACTATCCGACCTATTACACCGGTGCGCACCAGAGCTTTATCGACCCGTTCAACACCTTCTGGCGCGCGGCAATGGACCATGCCGAGGAATCGGAAGGCAATTCGGACGCCTTCCGCATCGACGGCGAGCTGTCCTTCCCGGATGCGAGCTTCCTGAAGTCGATCCGCGCCGGCTATCGCTATGCCGACCGCGACCAGGTGGCGCGCAACTCGACCTATAACTGGGGCGCGCTTTCGGAGATCTGGGGCAACGGCGGCCCCGTGTGGCTCGACGAGAACATCGGCGGGGCGCAGAACGACCAGCAGGGCACGAGGTCGCAGGCCGGCCTGTATCGCCCTTACTTCTTCGACAACTTCTTCCGCGGCCAGACGGCCAACCCCGCCGCCGTCGGCGGCCAGGGCCGGCTTTACTATTCGGGCCTGCCGTCGAGCGATTACGCGTCGTACATCGCCTTCGCCAAGGCGATCCGCGACGAGTGGCTGCCCGGTGCGGCGACCGGGGGCTCGGGCGGCTGGCTGCCGCTCGCCGAACGTCCGGGAACGGTCAACGGCAGCTACTATCTGCCGGGCGAGATCAACCCGATCGAGGAGATCAACAACGCCGCCTATGTGATGGCGCGGATCGAGCAGGACTTCTCCAATGGTTGGCGCCTGAGCGGCAACCTGGGCGTGCGCTACTCGAAGACCGAGCGGACGAGCAGCGGCTTCGTGCAGTACGGCTCCGTCGACCCGCTGACGTCGGATGCGACCTGCCGCACGACGATCCAGCAGATCGTCAACCCCGCGGCCGGGCAGACCCCGCCCAACCCGCCGACGGTTCCCGCGGGCTGCGCGTTCCTCTACAGCAACCCGGCGCTCCGCGCGTCGGCGCGCGCGTTCCAGAACGGCGCGACCGTCCCGAACGATTATAAGCTGAGCTACGACTATTGGCTCCCGAGCGTGAACCTCAAGCTCGAGGTGGGCGGCGGGCTCCAGTTCCGCGCGGCCTATTTCAAGGGTATCTCGCCGCCCAACACCACGCAGATCCGCAACTACTATCCGATCACCGTCGGCGCGCAGGCGGCGCCGGGGACGTTGCTCACCGTGATACCCAATACGGCGACCGCGGATCCCAACGACGGCATTATCCAGAACGAGAGCGCGATCCGGATCGAAGGTGCGGGCATCCGCGCGGGCTCGCCGGACCTGATGCCGGTGACTTCCGACAACTTCGACCTGACGGCCGAATGGTATTTCAACAACGTCGGCTCGCTGACCTTCTCGGCCTTCTACAAGGAGCTCAAGGGCGTGGTGGTGTTCGCCACTTCGCGCGAAAGCTTCACCAACAACGGCCAGACCTTCGAAGCGGTCGTCACGCGCGACTTCAACTCGCCCGAAAAGGGCAAGGTGAAGGGCTTCGAAATCGCCTATCAGCAGACCTACGACTTCCTGCCGGGCGTTCTCTCGGGTCTCGGCCTGCAGGCCAACTACACCTATGTCGACAGCTCGGGCGTGCCCCAGCCGACGGTCGACCCGGGCGATCCGGCGGTGTCCTCGGGCGTCGTGTCGACGGTCGACACTTCGCAGTTCGGGCTCCAGGGCCTGTCGAAGCACAACTTCAACATCACACCCTTCTACGACTACAAGGGCCTGTCGATGCGTGCCTCGTACAGCTGGCGCTCGCAGTATCTGCTGACCACGCGCGACGTGATCACGCCGTTCGACCCGGTTTTCCAGGAAGATTACGGGCAGCTCGACGCCTCGATCTTCTACCAGGTCACGCCCAACCTGCGTATGGGCGTCCAGGGCGTGAACCTCACCAACTCGATCACCAAGACTTCGGTCGCGGTCGAGGGGCCGGGCGGTGTGGATGATATCCGCATCATCCCGCGCGGCTGGTTCATGAACGACCGCCGCATCTCTGCGATCGCGCGCTTCAACTTCTGAGGCGCAGCATAGACTCCTTCTTCGGCGCTGCCGGTCCCCGGACCGGCGGCGCCTTTCTTTTTGGGTGACGGCGTTGGCGCGGCGAAACCGCCGGAGCCGTGATCAGCCGCGGCGATAGGTGAGGAAGATGTTGGCGGTCAGCCGCCCCTGGCGCGGATCGGCCGAAAGCGGCGCATCCGGCGCGATTCGGCCCGAATGCAACAGGCAGCTGCGATAGACTACGAGCCGGTTGGGCGCGGCTTCGGCGGCGCCGGTCTGCACGAAATGATCGGTGTCGGCGGCGATATAGCCCGCCGGCGCCTCCCCTTCCCGCGCGCGCGCGGCGCGATAGGTATCAAGCCGTTCGGCCGTCAGCGTCTCGAAGCCCGTGCTCCGGTGACGATAGAAGGCCGTGCCGCCGAAGCTGGCGGGACAGAGATAATGGAGGAAGGCGAACTGGAGGGGATCGCTGGTATCGACATGCGGCTCGCGCTGCAAAGGTACGAGCACGCCGGCATCCAGCGTTACCAGCGAAAGATTGCATTCGGCCCGGCCGAGCCGCACCGATTCGAGCCCGAACGCCCGGCGCAGCAACGGATCCACCGCGCGGACCACGGTTTCCACATAGTCGAGCGGCGCGGGGGACCGGATGCCCGGATAGCCACCCTTTGGACCATAGGCCGGCTCGAACCGGCCCTCCAACGCGGCATAGTCCACCAGCGCTTCGGGATGGCGGAGCAGGCCGTCGATCTGCAGCAGCGGCTCGCGCTCGCCGCCGACATGGCGAAGCCCGACGGCCGGCTCTGCGTTCAGCGCGAAATCCTTTGCCGCAGCCATGGCGTGTCGAGATACCCTCCGCTTCCCCGAACCTGCTCCGCCTTAGCCGGAATTGGCCGCGGTGGCTTCCCTTCCCGACGGAGGGAAGCCACCGCGGACGATCACTCCCCCTGCCCCGGCGCGTAGGGCGTGCGGATCGCCTTGTACCAGTCGAGGTCGTGCGCCGGCGCGGCGTGGCCTGCCGGAAGCGGGCGCTTCGAGACCGACTGGAAATAGGCGATCGAGGCATCGCGCCACCACTGCGCCTCGTCGCGCTGGATCGCGAGATAGTCGCGCACCTCCGCCCAGCGGCGCGGGTCGACCTTGCCCTTGAGCGCATCCCACTGGCCCTGCATGCCCGCGACGGTCGCCACGCCGCGATCATAGCGGAAGATCATCTCGTCCCAGACGTTGCGGCCGGAGCGCGTGCGGTGTTCCCAGGGGACATGGTGGAACCAGAGGAGCAATTCGTCGGGCACGCGCTTGAGGTTGCCGAACACTGCGGCAACTTCTGGCGCATATTGCGACACGGCGTTGCTGCCCGTGGCGGTCCGGTCGAAGCCGATGCCGTTGGCGTCGGCCTTGTGGTAGTAGACCGGGTTCCATTCGGGCCGCGCGAGCTCGGACACCCACGGGCCGGGGCCATAGTGGTGGCCCGTCGCCATCAGGTGCGTGAGCCCCAGCGGCGTCATGTAATCGACCACCGCTTCGCGGGAGCCCATCATCATCCTGACGATAGGATCGACCAGTGCGGGATCGGCGCCCCAGGTCATCGACGCCCATTCGCGCGCGACCGGCTCGGCTTTCGCATCGGGATCCCAGGCGAAGCGGCCAAAGGCGTACCAGTTCGCCTGATCGAATTGCGATCCCGACCAGTTGACGTCGCTGCCGATGTTGGCGACCCCGGCCATGCCGGTGGCGGCGCCCTCGTCGATCGGCTGCTCGAGCACCCGGGAAACGGTGCTGCCCTTGCGCGGGCGGAAGGTATCCGACTGGAGCGCCTCCTCCCACATCGTCCCGAGGTAGGCGAGGTGCGTCGCGAAACCGAGGTATTCCTTGGTGATCTGGAATTCCATCATCAGCGGCGTCTTCGGCATCGCGCCGAACAGCGGATGGAAGGGCTCGCGCGGCTGGAAGTCGATCGCGCCGTTCTTGACCTGGACGAGGACGTTGTCGCGGAACTTGCCGTCGAGCGGTTTGAACTCGGTGAACGCCTGCTTGTGGCGGTCGTCCGGGTTCTCCGCGGCATAGACGAAGGCGCGCCACATCACGACGCCGCCGTGCGGGGCGAGCGCGTCGGCGAGCATGTTGGCGCCCTCGGCATGGGTGCGCTTGTAGTCGGAGGGGCCGGGCTGGCCTTCCGAGTTGGCCTTGACCAGGAAGCCGCCGAAATCGGGGATGATGCGGTAGATCTCGTCGGTCTTGGCCTTCCACCAGGCGGCGACCTGCGGATCGAGCGGGTCGGCGGTCTTGAGCCCGCCGATCTCGATCGGCGCGGAGAAACGCGCTGTCAGATAGACCTTGATGCCATAGGGGCGGAACACCTCGGCCAGCGCCTTCACCTTCTCCAGCCACTCGGGCTTGAGCACGTCGGCGTTGGCGTTGACGTTGGTCAGCACGGTGCCGTTGATGCCGATCGAGGCATTGGCGCGCGCATAATCGGTGTAGCGCGGGTCCTTGTAGCGCGGCAGCTTTTGCCAGTCCCAGATCGACTGCCCGGCATAGCCGCGCTCGACGTGGCGATTGAGATTGTCCCAATGATTGAGGACGCGGATCTTGAGCTTTGGCGTGTCGATGATGTCGAGATTGTCGAGCGGCTGACGCGTCTGGATGAGCTTGAGGAAGCGGAAGACGCCGTAGAGCACGCCCACATCGCTGTTGGCAGCGATCGCGATGATGCGCTTGCCGCCCAGCGTGGTGCTGCGGATCAGATAGCCTTCCTTGCCCAGGCTGGCGAGCGGCAGGTTGAGCGGCGCGATGTGCGGCGAATCGCCCGTACCCAGCACGACCGCTCCGTCGGCCGTCACGACATGGCGGCGCACCGGCGCATGGCCGAGCATGCCGGCAAGGCCGCGCTCGAGCTCGGCAGTGGCGGCGTCGATCGTCGGGCTGCCGTTGGGCGCAGTATAGTGCGAGAAGAAGGGCGCGTAGCGCTGCTGCCACTCCGGCTCGACCGGCTGATAGCGCAGCCAGAGGTCGTAGCCGGTCTCGGCGCGCGCGTCCGGGACCATGCCAAGCGCCGCGAAAAGAAGCGCAACCAACGCAAATATTTGCCGCATCATCATCCTCTGTGCACGCGGAACGTTTCCCGCCGTTGACAAGCTGATAGCAGCTTCGCAATGGTAGCGCTACCAAGGCGCACGACGGGGAATGCGCGCAACAGGAGAGGTAAATGCGCGCCACCAGCGCCAAGCACCGCCGCGGCGGAGTCGCCGCGAATGGCTGAAATCAAATCGGCACGCGTCATCGTAACCTGCCCGGGGCGCAATTTCGTCACGCTCCGCATCGAGACCAGCGACGGCGTCTACGGCCTCGGCGACGGGACGCTCAACGGGCGCGAGCTCGCGGTCGCGGCCTATCTCAACGACCATGTCATTCCCTGCCTGATCGGGCGCGACGCGCACCGGATCGAGGACATCTGGCAGTATCTCTACAAGGGCGCGTACTGGCGCCGCGGCCCGGTGACGATGAGCGCCATCGCCGCCGTCGACATGGCGCTGTGGGACATCAAGGGGAAGGTCGCCGGACTGCCGGTCTACCAGCTGCTCGGCGGCGCCGCCCGTGACGGCTGCATGGTCTATGGCCATGCCAATGGCGCGACGATCGAGGAGACGATCGAGCGCGCGATCGAGCACCGCGAGCAGGGATACAAGGCGATCCGGCTCCAGGCCGGCGTGCCCGGGCTCAAGGCGACCTATGGCGTCGCCAAGCCCGGCCAGCGCTATGAGCCCGCCGACGCCGCGCTGCCGACCGAGAGCCTGTGGTCGACCGAGAAATATTTGCGCTCGGTGGCACCGCTGTTCGAGAAGGCACGCGAGGTGCTGGGCTGGGACGTCCACCTGCTCCACGACGTCCACCACCGGCTGACGCCGATCGAGGCGGCGCGACTGGGCAAGGAGCTGGAGCCCTGGCGCCTCTTCTGGATGGAGGACCCGACACCGGCCGAGAACCAGGCCGCGTTCCGGCTGATCCGGCAGCACACCACCACCCCGATCGCGGTGGGCGAGATCTTCAATTCGATCTGGGACGCCAAGCAGCTGATCGAGGAGCAGCTGATCGACTATGTCCGCGCGACGATCGTCCACGCGGGAGGGCTCACGCATGTGCGGCGCATCGCGGCATTGGCGGACCTTTATCAGGTGCGCACCGGCTGCCACGGCGCGACCGACCTGTCGCCGGTGACGATGGCGGCGGCGCTGCACTTCGGCATTTCGGTGCCCAATTTCGGCGTGCAGGAGCTGATGCCGCACACCGAGCTGACCGACGAGGTCTTCCCGCACGCCTATCGCTATGCCGACGGCATGATGCACCCCGGCGACAAGCCCGGGCTGGGCGTCGAGATCGACGAGGTGCTGGCGGGCAAATACGAATACAAGCGTGCCTATCTGCCGGTCGCGCGGCTGGAAGACGGAACGCTGTTCAACTGGTGAGGGGAAACGGGCGATGACGGGACTGACGCGCCGCGAGATGCTGGCTTCGGCCGCCGTGCTGGGCATGGCAGGCGCGGTACCCGCAGCGTTCGCGCAGGAGGCGGTGCCGTCGCTCAACGCCCTGGCGCTGGCCAAAGGCATGCGCTTCGGTTCGTGCGTGGCGTGGAGCCCTCCCGGCGCGGACCGTGGCGCCTTCGCAAACCCGGCCTATGCCGCGCTGCTGGAGCGCGACTGCGGCATCCTGGTGCCCGAGAACGAGTTCAAATGGCGGGCGCTGCGGCCCGACCCGGCGCGTTTCGACGTGACGCGCTTCGCCGACATGCTCGATTATGCCGAGGCGAAGGGCATGGCGATGCGCGGCCACACTTTGCTGTGGCACAAGACCGAGTATTTCCCGAAGTGGCTCAACGAATACGACTTCGGCGCCAACCCGCGCGCCAAAGCCGAGAAGCTGCTGGGCGATCACATCCGCACGCTCTGCCGGCTCTACGGCGACCGGATCGTCAGCTTCGACGTGGTCAACGAGACGATCGACGAGAAGACCGGCGGCCAGCGCGAATCCTCGCTCTCCAAAGCC
>DATLJJ010000486.1:0-6405 GCA_035538975.1 Sphingomonas sp.
CGCGAGCGCCCGGCAGAAGGCGCGCGTCGGCGCGTCGGTGGGGTACATCGCCTCGATCCGCAGCTCGTCCGCAGTCACTTCGGACGCGCCGACGAAGGTCGTGAGCGTCGAGAAGAAGCGGAGCTCGCCTGCGCCGCTGGAGAATGCGGTAGTCACGACCGGGAGGGGGTTCCTGCCGGGTTCGCGGCGCTTCCACTGGTCGGGAACGTCGGGGAAGGCCGTGAGCCGCGCCAGCAAAGCGCGCAGCCGCGCGTCGGCCGGGGTCCGGCGAATCTCGTGGTGCAAGTGGCGGAGAAGCTCGCCGGCAACCTCGGTCCAGTTCGCGATCGCCGGGCGCATGTCGTCGGGATCGAAAATCTGGAGCAGGATATTGCTGCTCCGCGGCCCACCCGGGCGAAGTGCGCCGAGCAGCCGGCGCATCGCCGTGTTCGCCTGCACCAGCTCCCAACGGCGATCGAAGGCGAAAGCCGGATAGGGCTCGTGCTGCTCCAGGATCGTGCCCACGGCGCTGCGGATCAGGTCCATCTCGGGCGCTTCGAGCGGCGAGGCGGGATAGAGCGGCGCATAGCCTGCTGCGACGAGCAGCTCGTTGCGTTCGCGCAGCGGCAGGTCGAGCGCCTCGGCCAGCGCGACGACGAGCGGCCGGCCGGGCACCGAGCGGCCCGTCTCGACGAAGCTCAGGTGACGCAACGAGACTTCGGCGCGGAAGGCGAGCTCCATCTGGCTGAGGCCGCGGGCCGAGCGCCATTCGCGGAGCAGCCCGCCGAAGGGCGTCCATGTGCTCGCCCGCTTGGTCGAGGTTCTGGTGGCGATCCTGTCCATGGCTGCGTCCGTTGCTTGCTCTGCGCCTGCGTATCGCGCTCGCCTGCCCGCGCCTATGACCCGCGAGGTAACGACCGGGCCATATCCCGCGGCATTTTATGACCCCGCGGGTCATAGTCGCGTGCTCTCCGCTGCTCGAAATTCCCGGCGAACACGGAGGAGAGACCATGATCAGACGCAATTTTCTCACGTCTGCCGCGCTCGGACTGGCCGGCGCGGGCATCGCGGGCCGGGCAAGCGCGAACGCTGCCCCGGAAACGAAGCGAGTCGACGAGACTTTGGAAGTCGCACGCTTCCATCTTGCGCGACGCACGGTCGACATCAAATTCGGCCGCATCAGCTATGTCGACCGCGGCACCGGCCCGGCGGCGCTCTTCATTCACGGCTTCCCGCTCAACGGCTTCCAGTGGCGCGGGGCAGTCGACCGGCTGGCGGATGTCCGCCGGTGCATCGTGCCGGACATGCTCGGCATGGGCTTCACCGAGCCGAAGGAAGGGCAATCGCTCGCCCCGGACGCGCAGGTGGAAATGCTCGTCGCCCTCATGGACCGGCTGGGCATCATGAAGGCCGATGTGGTGGCCAACGACAGCGGCGGCGCCGTCGCCCAGCTGTTCGCGGCGCACGCGCCGCATCGCATTCGGAGCCTGCTGCTCACCAACGGCGACACCGAGTTCGACAACCCGCCGCCCGCGCTCGCCGAGCCGATCCGGCTGGCGCACGCCGGCGCCTTTGCGGAGAAATGGCTGGCCGCGTGGTTCGTCGACAAGGACCTCGCACGAAGCAAGGAGCTCAGCGGCGGATACAGCCGCCCCGGCTATCCGAGCGACGCCGCGCTCGAGACCTACCTTGGACCGCTGGTCGCCAGCCCGGAGCGAAAGGCGCTGACCGACGCCTTCGCGCTCGCGCTCGAACCCAATGTGCTGCGCGCGGCGCACGATCGACTGCGCGCATTCCGCGGGCCGGTGCGGATCCTGTGGGGCGGGGCAGATACGCTGTTCTCGAAGGAGAGCCCGGCGTTCCTCGACCAGCTGTTCCCCAATTCGCAGGGCGTGCGGATCATCGAGGGCGTGCGCTTCTTCTTCCCCGAGGAATATCCCGAACTGGTCGCGGAGGAAGCGCGGCGGCTTTGGGGGGTGTGAGGCGGTGAGGACAGCCGTGACGCTCGCATCCCCAAAGCGCGAGCGCCACGGCGTCACGTCAGGCGGCCGCCAGCGCTTCGATGCCGGTCCCGCCCTCGCGTCTGCGGGCCGCCGCGAGCTTCAGATAGTCGCCCACGAGCCAGACCCCGCTCAGCATGGAAAGCGTGATCGCGATGCCGGCCCAGCGCAGCCACTGGTCGGGATGCGTGAATGCTCCCGGCGCCCAGGCGAGCGCCGCGAAGCAGAGATACATGAGCGCGGCCATGCGCGTCGAAAGCACGGCGAGCACGCCGCTGATCAACGCCAGCCCGACGGCGAGATGGCCGACGCCGGTGAACAGCGCCCAGAACAAGGGCGTTCCCGGGATCCAGGTCGGGACCATTTTCGCAGTCGCGTCGGCGAAGACGAAGTGCGCGAGAGCGAATATGATCGAGCAGCAGCCGAGCACGATGCGCACGGGGATCGGGCCGAAACCGATCCTGCTCGCCGCTTCAGGGGAGAGCCGCGCCCAGATCGTCGCCGCACCCGCGACGATTGCCAGATGTTCGGCGATGCCCAGCCAAGGCTGGCGCTCGGGCAGGACCGACAGCCACGACAGCGCATAGGCAAGGAAAAGGCCGACCTGCACGATGGCGGCAATCTTTCGCGTCCGCTCGAAGAACAGGGCGGCCCCGGAAAGCACGAGCGCCGCGGCCGACGCGAACGCCAGCGGCTGCCGCAGCGGGAACCACTCGGGCACGGGCTGCCAGAAGCTCGTGAAGTCGCGCTGCAGGAAGCACGCGATACCGAAGCAGATGGTGGAGAAGCCGAGCATCGCGATCCCGAGACGGGGATCTGCACCTTCCTGATGTTTGCCGCTCATTCGGTTTTCCTTTGCTCTCGGTTTCAGACCGGCGCGCATGCCGGCGGCATGCGGACGTCGCGGAAAGAAAGACGGATCAGGCGCCTACGCGGATACGGAAGTTCGTCGCTGGTACGCGGACAGGTACGGAACGCAGCCGCCGCCGGTCCGGGGATACATCACCCCGCCGGCCGGCCAGCCAGGCCGCGGCACGTTGCGCTACCCAGGGACAATGCCGGTAATCGCGGATACCGACAACCTTGCCATCGCGGACATCGACGCGGACGAGCCCGGCGAGCGCCCACTCGCCCTCGACCGGACGGGAAAACGCCACCACTTCCTCGCCCGCGACGCGTTCGAGCGTGACGGTCCAGGGCAGCCATTGCTCGTAGCGCGAGAAATAGGGGGACTGGGCCAGCAGCCCCTCGAACCGGTCATAGACCTGCAGGCGCGCGTCGGCGCTGGTCAGCTCGCGCACGCCGTCCCAGTCCTGCCGGTTGAAACGATCGACATAGAGCTGCAGCAGCGCGGTGCGCCGCGGATCGGAATCGATCGCGGGTGTGCGATCCGCAGCAACGGGCGTCGCGAGCCTGATGCGTGCGCGGAAAAGCGCGGCCTTGACGCTGTTCGCGCTCGATCCGGTCAGCTCCGCGATCTCGGCAAGCGAGTAGTCGAAGACGTCCTTGAGCAGGATGCAGGCGCGCTCCTTGGGCGGAAGCCGCAGCACCAGCCGCTCGAGCGCGCGCGCCGTTCCCGGCCCGTCCGGCAGGACCGCGTCCGCCGCCTCCTCGTCGGCGGCGGCAGCCTCGACCGCGGGGCGCAGCCGGTTGCGCCGCAGGAAGTCGATCGCACGGCTGTGTGCGATGCGGAACAACCAGGCACGCAGCGCCGGCGCGCTGTCCAGCGTGTCGAGCCGGCGCCAGGCGTCGAGCAAGGCCTGCTGCATCACGTCTTCGCCGTCGAGGGGCGATCCGGTGAGGTGGGTGCAATAGCGATGCAGGCTGCCGCGCAGATGGCTCACTGTCTCGAGAAACGCGCGGTAGCGATCGTCGTGGAAGGGCGGGACAGGCGGTTCGTTGGTCACGGCGGGACTCCGATTCCAGTCAGCTCTCGATGCCGCGCTCTTCACCCGCACCCCGTCCCGGAGAGCGCGGCGGGCCGATCGATCCGGAGATCGGCCGACCGCAAGCTTGCATCATACAAGCTTGCTATACGGTTGCGTGATGCAAGTAAACGCCCTAGTCGCCCCGCATGCTCGGACGCCTCTACGAAACCCAGCAATGCGCCGCGGCCAAGGCTCTGGAACTGGTCGGCGAGCGCTGGAGCCTGCTGATCCTGCGCGATGCGATGTTCCGGGGCTCCACGCGCTTCTCGCAGTTCCAGAAGAGCCTGGGCATCGCCACGAACATCCTCGCCCGGCGCCTCGACGCGTTCGTGGCCGCGGGCCTTATCGAACGGTGTGGCGCCCCCGGCGAGCAGCCCGAATATCTGCTCACGCAAAAGGGGCTGGAGCTGAAGCCGGTGATCATCGCGCTGACGCACTGGGGTGACAAATGGATCGGCCGCGGGCCGGTCGAATTCCACACTCGTGCGGGCGACTGCCGCGTCGAGGTGCAGCTGCGCTGCGACGATGGCCGGCATGTCGACGTGGCCGACGTCGTCGCCCGACGGCGGTAATCTTCCGCGCGCGACTCCTTCCCGGCTGCCCGGCCGTCCTTTGGTGACCTGGGCAACAGCAAGGAGCGAAAGTGATGGATTTGCAGGGTCAAACGGCAGTCGTGACCGGGGGCAGCCGCGGGCTGGGCCTCGGCATCGTCGAAGCGCTGGTCGACAGGGGAGCGAACGTCACCGTAGTCGCGCGGTCCCGGCACGATCTGGACGCCATTTCGCGGCGGCTGGGAGTCGCGACGATCTCCGCCGACATCACCGATCGCGACGTGGCGATGGAGACGCTTGCGCGGTTGCGGCCGGGCGTCCTCATTCTGAACGCCGGCGCCCCGCCGGAGATGGGGCGGATCGACCAGCTCTCGTGGGAGGCGTTCAGCAGCAGCTGGGAAATCGACGTGAAGGGAGGCTTCCACTGGATCCAGGCGGCGCTCGCCGCGCCGCTGGCGCCGGGAAGCCGCGTGCTGGTCACGTCGAGCGGCGCTGCGGTCGGCGGTTCGCCCCTCACCGGCGGCTATGCGGGTGCCAAGCGGATGCTGTGGATCATGGCCAATTATGCCGAGCACCTGTCGACCGAAAAGGGTTTGGGCATCCGCTTCCAGACCATCATTCCGCGCCAGCAGATCGGCGGGACGGGCATCGGCGACAGGGCGTCGACGGCATATGGCAAGAAGCTTGGCATTCCGGCGGAGGAGTTCCTCAAGCGCTTCGGCGCGCCGCTGCCGCCGCGCCAGCTGGGCGAATATGTCGCGCACATCCTCGAGGATCCGCAATATGAGCAGGGTCGCGCGTTCAACCTGAAGGGCGATACCGGACTGACGGTGATGGAAGAGGCAGCCGCCTGACGTCTTTCCGGGGGCACTGCCGGTGCAGTGCCCCCGAGCATGCGGCTTATTGGCCTGGCATCCGCTCGAACCGCGTGAGAACCGGATCGAGCGGATCCCACGCCCGGACGCGGCCGGCGTAGGTTATCGCCTGCGGCTCGAAACGATCGGGATCGTCGAGGCTGCCCACATGGATGGTGAAGAATTCGGGCTTCTGCGACGACGTCAGGAACACGGGCGAACCGCAGTCGGCGCAGAAATGGTGCGTCTTCACATTGCCGTTGTCCGCGACGATCGCCCAGCCCGCGGCCTCGCCGGAGCGCGAGACTCCCTCGGCGGGAAAGGTCAGATAGGACCCGTGCCCCGTCCCGCTCCGGCGCTGGCAATCGAGGCATTGGCAATGGTTGGCGAACAGGGGTTCGGCGGGCACGTCGTAACGGATGGCGCCGCACATGCAGCCGCCGGTGTAGTTTCCGGGCATCGGGGTTCCTTTTTTGGATTGGGCGCTGTGTCGATCCAGCAACTCGCGATTCAATTAGAGTTCGCTAATATATTAGTCAATGCTAATGTTTTTGCCCGACGGAGCGAAGGATCTGGTCGGCGTAGGCCTGAGCGGTCGCGGCGAGCTGCTTGCGTCCTGCCGCCTGCGAAGCGCGCGCGGGGTCGCCCAGATAGCCGTCGGGGGTCAGCGCCCGCGCCTCCTCCCCTCCGCGGCGCCAGCGCGCGACGGCGTCGGGCGTCAGCGCGGTGGGCGGAAGCGTCTTCGCCAGCCGCTGACGGACCAGCCGCGGGTCGACGTCGAGCAGCGCCGAGGTTTCGCCTTCGCCGGCATGCAGGTCTGCAAACCGGGCGGAAGGCCCAGCCGGCCAGTCGGCGAACAGGATCGCGTCCGAAGGCTTCAGCCCCAGACGCTGGCCCAGTGGATCGGGTACGACGAAATGCGCACGGATGATCCGCTCCGCATTCGCGCGTTCGACCGCGTCGGCGACGGCCTTGCCGTGTGCGGCGTCGAAATGGCCGGTGACGCAATAGACGTCCCGAAGCCCTGCGCGGCTGAGGCTGCGGAACACGTCGAGCATCAGCTCGACCATCACTTCCGGTCGGATGTCGATCG
>DATLJJ010000487.1:0-3760 GCA_035538975.1 Sphingomonas sp.
GCGTGCCCAGGGAAAGCTCATGCGCGTCTATCCTCAACCGACCACGACGACAGTGTCGGACGTGAATTCATAGTTCGGAACCTCGAGGTTCTTCGGCGCCGGCCCCTGACGGATGCGGCCGGCGGTATCATAGGCCGAGCCGTGGCACGGGCAGAAATAGCCCCCGAACGGGCCGCGGTTCTCGCCCTCGCCCGCACCCAGCGGCACGCAGCCGAGGTGGGTGCACACGCCGAGCGTGATCAGCCAGTTGGTGTGGCCTTCCTTGGTGCGCTCCTCGAGCGTCTGCGGATCGCGCAGGCTCGACACGGGGACCGCGTCGGCCGCTGCGATTTCCGCCGGGGTGAGGTTGCGCACGAACAGCGGCTGCTTGCGGAAGCTCGCCTTGATCGCCTGGCCCGGCTCGATCGCCGAGACGTCGAGCTCGGTGGTCGACAGCGCGAGCACGTCGGCGGAGGGATTCATCGAATTGATCAGCGGCAGCACGGCCACGCCTGCGCCCACGCCCGCGAACGAGACGGCCGCAATCTTCAGATAATCGCGCCGGCGGGGGTTCTCGACCACGTCGCCCGGCGGAACCACCGTCTGGGTCGGGGAAACACCATCTTCAAGCGTTGCCATGTTCAGCCCTTGCACTTCGAAACTGGCCGCGAGGAATGCGCGGAAAAACGGAACGCGGGCGCATACACACCCGGAGCCGCCCGAGTGCCCCCGGTGGCTTGGGCGGCCTGGTAGACGGGGCGAAGCGGCTTTGCCAACAGGGATTTTGTCACAGGCGCAACCGGGAGCAAAAGCCCTCTCCCGCTCGCGGTAGAGGGTGTTGGTGACGCCGCCCTTCACGCCCGCTACTGCACGCCCATGCGCATTGCCCTGTTTCAGCCCGAGATCGCCGGCAACGTCGGCGCGATCCTGCGGCTCGCCGCCTGCACCGGGGTGGCCGTCGACCTGATCGAGCCGATGGGCTTCGCCTTCGGCCATCGCGCGCTGCTGCGTGCGGGCATGGATTATGCCGCGCAGGCCGAGGTTCACCGCCACGCCGACTGGGAGGCGTTCGAGGCGCAGGTTCCGGGCCGAATCGTCCTGCTCACCACGCGCGGCGGGACTCGGCTCGACGCGGCGCATTTCGAGCAGGGGGACACGCTTCTGCTGGGATCCGAGAGCGCCGGGGTGCCCGACTTCGTGCACGATCGCGCCGAGCTGGCGGTGCGCATCCCGCTCGCGGCCGGCTTCCGCTCGCTGAACGTCGCCGTCGCCACGGGGATCGCGCTGGGTGAGGCGCTGCGCCAGACGAACGGCTGGCCCGACTGAGCCCGCACCCGGACAATCTGTCCACTCGACACGCTTCGCCGCCCGCGCCTACTAGGCCGGCCATGCGAGAACTCGATCCCCAGCAGCAAGCCGCCCGCACCTGGTTCGAGAGCCTCCGCGACGCGATCTGCGCCGAGTTCGAGGCGATCGAGACCGAGGCGGGTTCGGACGCCCGTTTCGAATATACGCGCTGGGATCGCACCGACCCGAGCGGCGAACACGGCGGCGGCGGCGTGCGCGGCGTGATGAAGGGTCGCGTGTTCGAGAAGGTGGGCGTCAACGTCTCGACCGTCGGCGGCAGCTTCGAGGGCGATTTCGCCAAGTCGATCCACGGCGCCGGCGAGGATCCACGCTTCTTCGCCACCGGAATCAGCCTGGTCGCGCACATGGCCAATCCGCACGTGCCCGCGGTGCACATGAACACGCGCTTCCTCGTTACCACCAAACGCTGGTTCGGCGGCGGCGCGGACCTTAACCCGCCGATCCCCTATGCCGGGGACACCGACGAATTCCACGCCGTGCTCAAGACCGCGTGCGACCGGCACGACCCCGCGCACTACCCGCGCTTCAAGCAATGGGCGGACGATTATTTCTATATCCCGCACCGCAAGGTGCATCGCGGCGTGGGGGGCATCTTCTACGATCATCTCGAAGGCGATTGGGACGCCAACTTCGCCTTCACCCAGGACGTGGGCCGCGCCTTCCTGGAGGTCTTTCCGCGCATCGTGCGGCGGCGGATGGGAATGGCATTCGGCGAGGCCGACAAGGCGCGCCAGCTCGAATGGCGCGGCCGCTACGCCGAGTTCAACCTGATCTATGACCGCGGGACGCTGTTCGGGCTCAAGACCGGCGGGAACATCGACGCCATCCTGATGAGCCTGCCGCCCGTGGCGACATGGGGGTGACCCGATCCTCCCCCGGAGGGGGGAGGTGGCACGCGCGGCGCGACGGGGGGACAGTTTCAGCAGGCGGCGCCGCGAGTGGAATACCCCTCCACCAGCCTGCGGCCGGCCCCTCCCCGTCCGGGGGAGGATCTTCTATGGCAGCAGCATGGCCCTGATCCCCGTCGCCAACGATCAGCTCGCGACCGTCGTCACTTCGCTCGAGATGCGGAAGAAGCCGCCGCTCCGGCCGGTGCCGCCTTCGCCCCTGCGCCTCGTCCACTGGCCCGCGCCCGCGAGCGACAAATATCGCACGCTGTTCCGCCGCGTCGGTGGGCCCTGGCTGTGGTTCTCGCGGCTGGTGATGGACGAGGAGTCGCTGCGCCGCATCCTCGATGACAGCCGAATCGAAGTCTATGCCGCGGTCGATCGCGCCGGCATCGAACTGGGGATGCTCGAGCTCGATTTCCGCGCCGAGGCGACCTGCGAGCTTTCCTATTTCGGCCTGGTCCCCGAACTCACCGGCAAGGGCAACGGCGGCTGGCTGATGGCGCAGGCGCTGGGGCTCGGCTGGCGCAAGGGGATCGAACGCGTCTGGGTGCACACCTGCACGCTGGACCATCCGGCGGCGCTGGGCTTTTACCGGCGCCACGGCTTCGTGCCCTACAAGCGCACGGTCGAGACTTTCGCCGATCCGCGCGTCGCCGGGATATTGCCGGCCGACGCGGCGCCTCACGTTCCGCTGCTGGCGCCCGTCAACCGGTAGAAGGCGACGCGCAGCACCGCGAGCCGCGTCCAGGCGAAGGCGGCGATTGCCGCCGCGGTCAGATGCGCCGCGATCTCCGCGGCCTGGCTCATTCCGGTCGGCACGCCGATCGCTGCGAACAGCGCCGCCGCCAGCATAGCGACGAACAGCGCAGGCACCAGCACCGCGCCGGTGGCGGCCAGGATCAGCAGCCAGGTCCAGCCCCGGCTCCGCCGCCAGCCTTCGGCGAGCGCGACGAAGGGGCCGCGCTGGGGCGCCGCGGCATAGGCGGGCGCGGCCAGCCAGGTCCGGGCGAAAGCGAAAAGCCCCGGCAGCACGAACAGCGACAATCCAAGGCTGAACAGCGCGCCCGCGACAATCGTGATCGCGACGAACGGCAGGAAACGCAGCAGCGACATCCGCAGCACTTCGCCCAGCGTCCGCCCGCCGCCCTGCAGGAGCAGGTTGAGCACCGCGAAGGTGCCGAAATCGAGCGCAATGCTGGCAAGCAGCAACGGCAGGAAGTTGGCGCTCTGGAAGGCAAGCAGCGCTTCGCGGAACTGCTCAGGCGTGACTTCCCTGCCGAAGCCGCTGCTCGCGATCAGCAACACCACTGCCAGCATGGGCAGGAAGAAGAAGACGCCGGCCATGCGCGCCAGCAGCTCGCGCTCGCTGCGCCAGAGGACGGCCGCGTCGGCGAAGACGCGGAAAAAGCCGGGGGTCATGCCGGATCGGAGGCGCTGCGCAGCCCCGCCTCGGCGCTCAGGGCAAGATAGAGCTTGGCAGTGAAGGCGGGCATCAGCACCGAGAATGCGGCCTGCACTGCCCC
>DATLJJ010000488.1:0-3058 GCA_035538975.1 Sphingomonas sp.
GGCGCCGCCTCGGTGAGCAGCGGCTTGCCGGCGGGATCAAGGAAGCGGACCTGACCGTTGGCGAGGCTGATCTCGGCGGTCGCCCTTGCGGTCTTGATCCGCACCTGGCCATCAGCTTCGGCCACGTCGAAGGCTTCGGCCGCCGGCGGCTGCGCGATCATCAGGCTGGGCGTCGGCGCACTGCCCTCCCCTTTCGGCATCGCCACGACATGCATGATCCCGTCGCCGTGCACGGTCAGCTCGACGCTGGAGGCGGGCCCGTCGGCGGGCGTCACCTTCACGCCCTCCCCGGTCCTTTGGTAATGCTGCGCCTGCGCGGGTACCGCCGTGAGCGCGCTGCCTGCGAGCAGCGCCATCGCCAATGCCTTCATGTCTCGCTCCGATTTTCTTGCTAGCGGTATCGGTCCGTGGTGATCTTGAGCACCTGGGGGACGGTTGATCAGGTTGATGGCTGGTTCGTCTGGCTGCCGTTCGGGACGCGCGACCATCGCATTGGACGCCGCCCTGCGGATGCGATCAGCCGCGCGCACGATATATCAGGTTGCTGAATCGGGCCGTTCCCGCCCCCGACGCATAGAGGCCGGGGCGCAGGCTGAGGAAACCATCGGCGACATTGTGATTGTAGCCCGCGACCTCGAACGAGCGCTCCCGGGTCCAGTCGCGGCCATTGGCGCTGTAGTAGAAGGTCACGATATTCGCGTCGTTGACCAGCCGCAGGTGCACGCGGCGAAGATCGGTCCTCGCGCCCGGCGGCCAGCGTTCCTCCTGACCGATCCGGTATGCGTGGAACCGGTCCTGCCCGAGCCCAAGCCCGCAGAACAGCTTCTCGTTATAGAACAGCAGCAGCCCGGCCGCGCCCTCGGTGCCGATCTCGACTTCGACGGTCACTTCATAGGAGCGATCGCCCGCGACGAAGAGCAGCGGTGAGGTGTCGGTGGGGCCGCTCCCCTGCCCCGCGAGGGACAGCGCACCGTCGTGGAACTGCACGCGCCCGAGATAATCGGGCCGGGGTTGGTAGAAGGCGAGACTGGTGCCGAGAGCATCGGTGGAGAGCCTGGAAAGCGCCACGCCGTGCGGCCCCGCCGGCGCGCCGCGCGGCTTGGGGAGGGGGCGCGACAGATCGCCTCCGAGTGCGCGCGGCCAGCCGTCGGCCGTCCATTCGATGGGCTCGAGCAGCATCTGGCGACCCAGCGTCCGGAACCCGTTCTCATAGCCGTGATAGACCAGCCACCAGCTTCCGTCCGGCGCCTCGACCGCGGTGGCATGGCCGCGCGACCACCAGGGCTCGTCCCGGTGCGCGGTGCGGACGATCGGATTGTGCGGACAATTCTCCCACGGTCCGTGGATCGAGCGCGAGCGCGCCACGACCACCATGTGGCTGGTCGGCGGTCCCGCGGTGCCGCCCTGACCCGAGAAGAGGTAGAACCAGTTCCCGCGTCGCAGCACTTTGGGGCCTTCGAGCGCAAAGCCCTCGATGATCCAGTCCTCCGGGATCGGCCAGCCGCCATAGACATGCTCGACCGGCCCCGCAGCCGACAGGCCGTCGTCGCTGAGCTGGACGCGGTGCCCGCCGTTGAGGAACAGGTACCGCTTGCCGTCCTCGCCAACGGCATGGCCCGGATCGATATAGCCGTCGATCCGCATGTCGATCGGATCGCTCCACGGACCGCGCATGCTTTCGGCATGGATCACATAGGTCTTGAGCGGCCGGTCGCTCTCGTCGAGGACGGGGATATAGATGAAGTAGCGCCCGCCATGCTTCGCGATGTCGAGCGCCCAGACATCGCCGATGGGCTTGCGCAGCGCCGCGGCGAGCGGGGTCCAGTTCACCAGATCGCGCGAATGCCAGATCGGGACGCCCGGATAATAATGGAACGAGGAGAAGGTGGCGTAATAGTCCTCGCCATCCTTCAGCACGTTCGGATCGGGCCTGTCCCCGGCAATAACGGGATTGAGGTACTGGCCGTTGCCGAGATCGGCGACGCGTTGCCCTTCCGTACCCTTCCTCCAGCCGGCCCGAATTCCGGAGCAGGCCTGCGACGCCCCGGTCACGGCGCTGGCGGGCGCCGCAGCGCCCAGCGCACCAGCGGCGCCAAGAGCCAGTTGAAGGGTTTCACGGCGTGTAGGCTTCATGTTCGGGTTCCGGCGAATACGCGAGTGGTTACAAAATGCGGTGCCGCGGCGGCGCGGCACCCGCGGGGAGCTTATTGTCCGTTGCGTCGCCCGATCGGCTCCAGCAGCACGAAGGCGACGTCGTTGGTCCGCATCGGCACGCGCAGCACATGGCTGCCCGCTTTGCCGACGCCGATCGTGGTGTTGCTCTCGGGCAGGTCGCGGGTCAGCTTCTGGAGTTCGTCGAGCTGGGCCGGCGAAAGCGACGTCGGCGAGCCCATTTCCAGGTAGCGCGTATGCGCGTCATTGGCCTTGAAGCCGGTGCGGCGCACGGTGACGCGGTAGCTTCCGGGTGCAAGGCCCGCGAAGCGCAGCTCGGCCGGCCGCGTCTCCTGCGCCGGCAGGACGCGCGTGAAGAAGGGACGATTGCTCAATTCCTGCTTCGGCTGCTGCCAGTCCCACAGCAGCACCGCGGTGCGGCCGTCGCCGGTGCTGGTCCAGCTCTGCGCATCGGCGACGGGAATTTCGCGCCCGCGAAGCAGATTGAGATATTTGTACGCGAAGAAGGCCGGCTTGCGGATGCCCTCGCGGTTGATGAGACCGAACCCGCCGTGGAATGGCGTCGGCGGCGGCCCCGCTTCCTCGAACAGGTCGCTGAACGTCCAGTAGCTCATGCCCTGCGCCAGACCCCGCGTCGCCTTGAGCTTGGTCAGGATATAGGCGGCGCTGATATAGGAATCGTGCACCGGGTCGCGCGGATTGTAGCTCGCGCTCCATTCGGTGAAGAACAGCGGCAGATCGGGGAATTTGGAAGCCGCGATCTGCTCGCGCACGCGGCGGACGTCGCCTGTGATCGCGTCGGGGTTGGTCGACAGCCGGTTGTCGTCCTGCCCTTTCTCGTCGAGAAATCCGCCGTCCACGCCATAGGTATGCGTCGCGACGAAAT
>DATLJJ010000489.1:0-5167 GCA_035538975.1 Sphingomonas sp.
GGACATGTTCTCCAAGGCGGGGATCGCGGCGGAGTAAGGCGGGACGTGAAGGGGATCGGCATCCGCTGGTCCCCATCTTCACCTTCCGGAAACTTCCCTCGCGCATGCTCCCGAGCCGCGGCGCGGGGGAGCGTCGTGCAACCGGGGGAAGGCCCATGTTTGCAGTGAGCTTCGCGGTCGTGGCGCTTTCGGCGTGCGCGCTGCTGTGGATCTTTGCGCGCCAGTCGAACCTGTTCGCGGGCTTTGCCTGCTCGAACCCGCCGGCGGAGCCCGGGTTGGGCCGCACCCGCCGATCCGGGGAGGGGCTGGTCTATCATCCGCCCGTCGACTCCGATCCCGTGCCGGTGCTCGCGCCCGTGCCGACGCCGCTGGGGCTCTCGCCAGCGCACCGCGTCGATTCCGGCGAAGAGGATGATCTCGACGAATTGGAGGGCGAGGAAGCGCCCGCGCCCCGTCCGTCGCTCACGCCTGCCGCTCCGGCCGGCTGGGACGAAAGCGAAGAGGAAGAGGAATATGACGAGCCCGAGTCCGACGTAGGCTTCGCCAGCCTCGGGCCCGAGCTCGCCGCGCATGCGCCCGTGCGGCTCGATCCGCTCGCCTTGGCCGACGACGAACCGGAGGAAGAGCCCGAGGAGGAAGCCGGGTTCGACCCCGAGCCGACACCGCTTGTCGCCCAACCCCTCGCCGCGCATGCGCCCGAGCCCGTGCTGACGGCGCCCGCGGTCGAGCCGGAGGGCGAGCCCGTCAATGCGTGGCCCGAGACCGCGACGCTGCGCCTGCAGGAGCTCGACGCGCTGATCGGCGCGGGCGGCTTCGCGGCCTATTTCGCCGAGATCCACTCGCCGCACCATTGGGACGAGATGATCGAGGCGCTGCGCAGCGTCGGCGCGCCCGAAGCCGCGGAGGTCGCGACCGATGCCGGCGAAGTGCAATGGCCCTGGCACGAGCAGGGCGGCATCGCCCCGGCCGAGGCCTTCGCCGATGCCGATGCGCGCTGGGCTGCGCTGGGAGTGGATCTCCCCGCGTTGCTGGCGGCGTGGCGGGGCGCCTGACGCGCGACCCGGCCTAACGCCGCTCGCGCACCAGCATGGGCTTGTCGCAGCCGTTCTCGAGCCGCAGCACGGTATAATAGGCCTCGGCAGCCGGCTCCTCCGCGAGCCTGCGCGGCTTCACGACCCTGGCGTCGGGCGACGCCTTTTGGGCGCCTGCGTTCTGGCAGATCCTGCCCGATGGCGAGAGAACGGGCGCGGCGGGCTCGGCGCGCGGCCTGGGATCGGGGGCACCCGCGTTCGCGGCGGCGGGCAGCAGGGCGAGAGCAAGTACGAGCATCCGCACGGGCAATCTCCTTTTCGCGCCCGCCTTATAGCAGATCCGGCGCGGCTCAGCGAGCCGCGCGCAACGCCAGCGCCCGCGCGAACACCGCCTCGAACATCGCCGGCGTGAGCCGCCCGGTGTTCTGGTTGTACCGCGAGCAGTGATAGCTATCGATCAGCATGCGCCCGTCGGGCATGCGGTGCTCGGCGAGATGCGCGAAGCGTGCCTTGGGGAGCTTGCCGCCCATCGCCTTGACTGCGGACTGGTGCGCGATCTGCCCCAGCGCCACCACCAGCGGCGCGCGGAGCTGGCCCGCGAGATAAGGCCGGCAGGCATGGACCTCCGCAGGCTCGGGCTTGTTGCCGGGCGGCAGGCAGCGCACGGCGTTGAGGATCACCACGCCCTGCGGCTCGCCGGCCTCCGCCAGCCCGAACTTCTCCAGCGTGGCGAAGAGCAGGTCGCCCGAGGCGTCGCCGGTGAAGGCGCGGCCGGTGCGGTTGGCGCCGAGCCTGCCGGGGGCGAGCCCGACGATCGCGAGCCAGGCGTCGGCGGGGCCGAGCGCGGGCACGGGCGCGTTCCACCAATCGGGCTGCTCCGCGCGCAGCGTCGTGCGCAACGCCGCCAGCCGGGGGCAATGGGGACAGTCGCGGTCGGGTTCGAGGCTTGGCGCGGGCATTGCGGCGCGATAGGCGCAGCGGCGTGGCAAGGACAAGCTATGCGATCGGGCTCGGCTCGAACCGGCCGGGACGGCACGGGGGGCCGCGCGCCGAAGTGGAGGCTGCGCTCGCCGAGCTGGGCCGCGCGCCTGCACGGATCACCGCGGTCTCGCCGCTGATCGCCACGCCGCCGCTGGGCCCATCGAAGCGCCGCTTCGTCAATGCCGCGGCGATCGTGGAGACCGAGGAGACCCCCGCCGAGCTGCTCCGCCGCCTCAAGACGATCGAGCGGCGCTTCGGACGGCGGCGTGGGCAGAGCTGGGCCGCGCGGGTGATCGACCTCGATCTGCTGCTCTGGTCCGAAGGCGTCTGGGCGAGCCCCGGCCTGATCGTGCCGCACCGGCTGTTCCGCGAGCGTCGCTTCGTGCTCGACCCGCTGGTGCGCGCGGCGCCGCTCTGGCGCGATCCGGTGAGCGGCCTCAGCGTGCGCCAGCTCCGCGCCCGGTTGACCCGCCCGACGCCCGCGCCTAGGGGCGGGCGCGTGGGTCCGTAGCTCAGTCGGTAGAGCAAGCGACTTTTAATCGAGAGGTCCCGGGTTCGAATCCCGGCGGACCCACCAGACTCTCGGTTCACCCCGATTTGCCCGGCCTCACGGGATTGCCTTTCCCGCAGAAATCCACGCTTTCTTCCACTCGACCCGGTTCGCCGCGCTTCCCCGAGCTCACGCACTTTGGAGCAGTTCTCGAACTCGTCGCGCGGGGATTGGCCTCTCGAGGTGGCGTGGCGAACCGGTTAGCGCATTATCCGTTTGCCGGTGAACGACTGACCGCCCTGCGTGAGCACGGCTCCGGTCACCGCGCCGCTCGCGTCGGTGGTGAAGCGTATCTGCGCATCGACAGCCTTCCAGAAGAAGGCAAGCGGCGCTTCCGGAAAGATCGGCAGAGCCGACGCGCCAGCCACGCCTTCCCTTAGCACGCGCAGCGTTTCCCCTTCGCGCGTGACCGCGATGACGAAGCCGGCCCCGAAGCCGTAGCGGCCGACGGACCTGTCGAGCTCGGCTGCGGAAAGGGCGATTTCCGTGCGTTTCACCGGAGGAGGCGGCGCAGGCGGCACCGGCGGCGTCGGCGCGGCTGGCGTGCCGAGGAGAATGTGGAGCACAAGGTCGGTGGCCGAGGGCTCAACTGCCGAGTTGATCAGCGCCACCGCGGCCCTTCCCTTCGCGGGCTCCAGCGCCAGCACCGAGCGGAAGCCGCCTGTCCCGCCGTCGTGCAGCAGCAGTTCGCGTCCGGGCTCGGGGCGCAGGACGAGCCAGCCGAGCGCCTGCTCGACTCGCGCATGGACACCCGGCGTGCGCACCGCCAGTGCCGTTCGCATTGCGGGTGCGACCGGCGACTGCGGATCGAGCACCGCCCGGGCGAACGTCAGCATGTCGGCAGCGCTTGAGCGGATGCCGCCCGCCCCTGTCACTATCCCTATGTTCCAGGGTCTCGCCGGCCGCATATGACCATCGAACGCGGGTGCCAGCCGCTCGGCGTGGGATGGCGGCAAGGAGATCATCGTGTCGGTCATGCCGAGCGGCCCGGTGATCCGCTGGCGCAGCAGCGTCTCGTAATCGGTGCTAGCCGCCCGCGCGAGCAGGTAGCCGAGCAGACCTGCGCCGAGGTTCGAATATTCCCATTGCGAGCCGATATCACGCGTCAGCTCGTACCTGTCGAGGAACGCCAGCAGCCGGCGTTCGGTATAGCCTTCGAAAGGGCCATCGGGATCGTCGACCGATCCCATGTCGTCGGCCATCCTCGGCAGCCCGGAGCGATGCGTCGCAAGATCGCGCAGGGTAATCCGGCGCCCGCCTCGCTCCGGAATCCTGTGCCCCGGCGGGAGGAACTTCGTCGCCGGATCGTCGAGCGAGACCTCGCCCTTGTTGACCATGTCGGCGAGGATCAGCGCCGTGAAGACCTTTGTGATCGAGCCGATCTCGAACAGCGTGCTGCGGTCGACCCTTGCGCCGGCACCGGTGCCGCCCGCCACGATCCGCTGCCCGTCCGGCCCGAGCACTCCGACCACGATCCCTTGCCCGGCGCGCGGCGCGTTGCGCGCGGCGATGAGCTTGCCGATCTCGGTGTCGGGCGGCAGTCGCCAGTCAGCCGGGAGCGGGGGCGGCGGGACCGGGACGGCGAACGACAGCGGCCAGCGTTGCCCGGCCTGGCTCCATTCCCCATTCCACGCCCTGGCGGCCGCATCCCACTGGCCCTTGTAGCTGGCGCCGATCGCCGGCACCGTGAAGGACAGGCTCCCATCCTCGGCCCCGATTCCGGCGAGCGGCAGTCCCTGTACGCCCTGCATGGGACTGTCCACCGTTCCGCCGAGTGCGCCGGCATCGTCGCGCTTGATATGCAGGACGAGCGGCAGGCGGGTTCCAGGGGCGGCCTCGATGAAACCCGTCCAGTCTCCGGTTGCCTCCTGCGCCGCCGCAGGGGCGGCGGTCGCCGAAATGGCAAGCGCAGTCAGCGCCGCGAGCATGGTTCGTCTGAAGCCACTGGCCATTGTTCCGTTCTCCAGGATCCGGTTTCCGGCGACCCGGCGCCCTCTGTTCCCCAGGCCGTGAGGTCCTGGCGCTGGGCCATGAGCCCCCTGCGCGCCGCCACGATGAAGCTCGCCGCCAGCACCAGCCCGGTGAGCATCGTCAGCCAGTCCAGCGGAGCCGGAGCGGTCACGAAGCCGAGGTGAGCGAGCGTGGCCCAGCCGCCGCCGGCCAGGGCAATCAGATAGTAGCTGATGTTGCCGGCTTCGGTCGCAAGGCGGCGCATGAGCTCGTCCATCATTTGCCAGGCGGCGATGGTGAATGCCAATCCTGCCACCAGCAGCGTCCCCGCTCCCGCCAGCGCCGCCGTCGGCGGGATCGATCCGGACGGCCCTGCGGCCGCAAGCAGGACAAGCGCCAGCCCCCAGGCCACCATCCCGCCCGCACTGCGCCACAGGAGAGGGCGTTGCTCGCGCAAGTCGTCTGCGTCCTCGACGTTGAGATAGCGCGCGCCGACCCTCGGATCGGCCAGGCCGGCAGCGATGAACACGCCGATGACGAGGAAGAGCACGCCGACCGCCAGCGCGGCAGTCCCGGAGGCACCGACTTCGCCGAAGGCGCCCGTGCCAAAGCTCCACATCACGAGCAGGCAGGCGGTGATCGCCACCGCGTTCCC
>DATLJJ010000490.1:0-2369 GCA_035538975.1 Sphingomonas sp.
GACGCGCGGCTTGGCGACCATCCCGCTGCCGCCCACCAGCGCGGCGAAATCGGGCTCGGAGACTTCCCGCGCCTTGTAGCCGGGCGTCTCGCTGTTCGCGATGTTCTGCGCGACGACGCGCTGCCGGTCGGCGAGATTGTGCATCCGCTGGCTGATGCCGGCGAGGATCGGGGGCGTGTTCATGCGTCAGAATCCATAGGTCGTGGACGGGCCAGCCGAGAGCCGGGTGAGCGCCGCCTGATAGTTTTTGAGCATCGCCTGCTCGCGTGCCGTTGAACCGCCGCTCTTGCCGCCGGGCTTGGGGCCGTCGGCCATCGCGGCCTTGGCGTCGTCCCAGTAGAGCGAGCGATAAGCGGTCTGGCTCATCGAGATCGCGTCTTCGAGCTGCTTGAGCGCGAGCTTGGCGTCGTCCTTGGTCGACAGGCTGAGCGCGTCGGTGAGCTTGAGGCTGAAGGTGCCGCCCGGACGCACGCTGGGCGCCGAAGCATCAACCTTTGCGGGCACATGGATGCGCTGCGGCTCCACGCCCAGCTTGGCGAGCGCATCGGTGTCGCCGCTGCCCGAGAGCAGCTCGATCGAATTCCCCTCCTTGGGGTCGATCCTGAGAGAGCGGGTATCGCCCGATTTGGGCAGGGTGATGTTGGCCTTGGAGCCGGTGATCGTGCGGATCCGGTCGGCGAGTGTCTGCAGCGTGTCGTTGGCGCCGATCGTGATCTTGCGCTGCGGCCCGTCGTTGACGCGCAGGTAGAAGCTGTCCCCGGCGCGCAGACCCGTCTGCGTGGTGAGCTTCTGCGAGGCTTCCGAATTGAGCGTGCCGCGGCCGAGGCCGAGCGCGGAGAGGCTGGTCGCCCCACCCGCAGCCGCCGCGATCCGCACCGGCTCGGTACGCTGGAGAGCGCCGCCAAACTGGTTGACGCTTTGGATCGTGCCGGTGCCGGCGGCGATCCGCGCCACAAAGCCGTCGGTCGGGCCCGCGCGCGTGCCGCCCAGATTGCCCGTGGTGCGGCCGCCCGCGTAGAGCTCGCCGTTCATGAAGGCGAGGCTGTCGACCTGGTCGTCCTGGTCGGTCGCGAGATAGGTCACGCGCGCATTGGAAAGCGCGGAGTCGAGCTGGACGACGAAGCCTTCTCGGTCGCCGGCGGTGGCGTTCACCTGCGTGCCGCCGAGCGCGGAACTGGTCGCGCCGCCCACGGCGACGCTGCCGTCCGCCGCGACTGCGATCGCGCGCGCATCGGCCGCGCCGATGTTGAAGCTGCCGAGATCGGTCGAGAGCGCGTCGACGTCGAGCTTGCGCAGCTCGGACACGCCGTTGCTCGAGACCAGCGCCAGCAGATTACCGTCGCTACCGATCGCGAGCGCGTTCACGCTTTCGCTGCCGGCGCCCGCAATCGTGCGCCGCTCGCTCAGATGGCCGGTGGAATCGATCCGCGCAACGAAGGCGTCCCCGCCCCCGCTCGCCGCGCGTCCGCCGACGAAGATCGATCCGTCGGCACCGACCGCAACGGCCTTGGCCGTGTCGCTGCCCGCGGCACGCACGAGGGTGGAGAACTGCTCGTCGCCGCTCGTGCTGAACTTGGCGACGAGCATGTCGCCGTCCGAAGTCGCGCCGTTGAAGCTGCCGTTGACGGTGCCCGCCACGACGATGCTGCCATCGGGCGCCAGGCTGACGGCCGCGCCGCTCGACGCGCCGCTCGCGCCCAGGCTGCGCTGCCAGACGACCCGCCCTTCGCCGTCGAGCTTGGTGAGGAACAGATTGTCGTCGCCGTCCGAATGGGCGTTGCCGATATCGCCCGCGGTGGTGCCCACCACATAGCTGTTGCCTTGCGGATCGGTCACCACCGCAGCGGCGCTGGTGTTGACGTGAACGTCGAAGGTCTCGGTGGTCTCGGTCTTGTCCTTGCCGTCGGGCCCGGTGACCACTGTCGTCACCTTGGTCGAATCGCCGCTGAGCTTGGCCTGCTCGGTCGCCGTGCGATCGAGCGCCGAGATGGTGGCCATCGTCTTGCTGGTGGCGTTCCCGGCCGGATCGTCGAGGCGGAAGACCTTGGTCGCGGTCGGCGCGTCGAGTGGCGTCCGCCCGGTCGCGACCACGAGCGCGTCGGGCGCGCCCACCTGGTCGAGCGACACGCGCTCGGTGCCGATCGGCGTCTTGAGCGCGAAACCCCATTTGTCGCCGTTCTTCTCGACGGCGAAGCTCGCGTGCCATTTGGGTACGGGGTTGCCGCTGGAATCGAGCTGGGTGGTGCCGTCGGCGTTTTTGGCCGGGATTGCGGCGATCGCTGCATTGAAAGCGGCCGCGACCGAATCGAGCGTCGGCGGCTGCGGGCCGGTCGCGAGGTCGACCGTTACCACGTCCGAGCTGCCGGGGC
>DATLJJ010000491.1:0-2395 GCA_035538975.1 Sphingomonas sp.
CGTCCTGGGCCTTCTCCTGCGCGAACGCAGGCCGGCTGGTCCACACAAGCAGGACCGCTCCCATCAGCAGCAGCTTGAACAGGCGCGCCATCATTCTTCTTCTCTCCCCACTACCCACATCATCGCCGCCCGGTCCCGGTCGTTTCAGGGCATAAACTTGCCTGTGGCCCGGCGCGAAAGCGGAATGGTGGAATGGGCGAGGCTATTCGCTAACGGCGCCGGTTCAAGCAAGCCAAATGGTTCCGTCCTTCACAGTGGCAGAGAATGGATCAGCATGAACCTCACGGGTCAGCGCAGCCGTGCGGCGAGGAAGTCGACGAAGGCGCGCACCCGTGCGGGCGTGCTCGCGCCACCGACGAACAGCGCGTGAATCTGCTCGACGTCGCCGGGATTATATTCCTCCAGAAGCGGCACGAGCCGGCCGTCGGCGATCTCCGCCGCGACGCTGAAGGCGCCCACGCGCGCGATGCCGACGCCCGCGGCCGCGAGCTGACCCAGCGTCTCGCCGTTGTTCGCCTCGATGCTTCCTTTTACGGACAGCGCGAAGTCGCGCCCGTCGCGGCGAAAGGGCCAGACGGGCTCGACCCGACGGAAGTTGAAGTTGAGGCAATTGAAGCGGTGCAGGTCTTCGGGTGTCTGCGGCATTCCGTGCCGCGCCAGATAGTCGGGCGAGGCGACGATCACGCGCCGGGTCTCACCCAGCTTCCGCGCAGTGAGCGAGCTGTCGGATAGCGGGCCGAAACGGATCGCCACGTCGGCCTGACCACCCGCCACGTCCACCAGCAGGTCGGTGAGCGCGATATCGATCAATATGTGCGGGTAGAGCGCGGCGAAGTCGCCGAGCAGCGGCACCACGCACAGCCGGCCGTGCGACAGCGCGGCGCTGATCCGCAGCCGCCCGCGTGGCGTGCCCCGGTCGGCGATCTGCTGCTCGGCATCGTCCAGATCCGCGAGGATTCGCCGCGCCGCCTGCAGATAGGTCTGCCCCTCGGCGGTGAGCGACAAGGCGCGTGTCGAGCGCAGCAGCAGGCGTACGCCCAGCCGGCCCTCGATCCGGTCTATGGCGCGGCTCACCGCGGACGGGCTCATGTCGAGCGTTCGCGCGGCCGCCGAGAAACTGCCCTGCTCGACCACGGTGGCGAACAGCGCGAGCGCCCGCGCCCGGTCCGATCCGGTGCCCAGCTTTGCATCCACTGCAAAAATCCTCCGCTTTCGCTGCTGCTACTCCGACAGCGCTGAGCCGTCCATCTATGCATCGAACAACAACATAGGTGGTGAGCCATGGAATATCGGCAACTCGGATCCTCGGGCCTGCGCGTGCCTGCGCTGAGCTTCGGCACCGGCACGTTCGGCGGAAAGGGGCCGCTGTTCAGCGCCTGGGGGCAGAGCGACGCGGCGGACGCGCGACGGCTGATCGACATCTGCATCGATGCCGGGGTGACGCTGTTCGACACCGCCGACGTCTATTCCGCGGGCGCTTCGGAGGAGATCCTGGGCGAGGCGATCCGTGGTCGCCGCGATGCCGTGCTCGTCTCGACCAAGACCGGCCTGCCGATGGGCGACGGTCCGCAGGACTGGGGCGTATCGCGCGCGCGGCTGCTTCGCGCGGTCGACGAAGCCCTGCGGCGGATGGGGACCGACCATATCGACCTGCTCCAGCTCCACGCCTTCGACGCGTCCACGCCGGTCGAGGAGCTGATGGGCACGCTCGATCGGCTGATCGCGGCAGGCAAGGTCCGCTATGCCGGAGTTTCCAACTATCCGGGATGGCAGCTGATGAAGGCGCAGGCCGCAGCCGAGCGCCACGGCTGGCCGCGGCTCGTCGCGCACCAGGTCTATTATTCGCTGATCGGCCGCGCCTATGAATCGGAACTGATGCCGCTTGGCGCCGATCAGGGCGTCGGCGCGCTGGTCTGGAGCCCGCTCGGCTGGGGCCGGCTGACCGGCAAGATCGGCCGCGACCGCCCGATACCCGAAGGCAGCCGGTTGCACGAGACCGAGCAGTTCGCGCCGCCGGTCGAGGCCGAGCTTCTCTACCGCGTCGTCGACGCGCTCGAGGCGGTCGCCGCCGAGACGGGCAAGACGGTGCCGCAGATCGCGATCAACTGGTTGTTGCGGCGTCCGACGGTGTCGTCGGTGATCATCGGCGCGCGCAACGAGGAGCAGCTACGCCAGAACCTCGGCGCGGTGGGCTGGTCGCTCACGCCCGAACAGGTGGCTGCGCTCGACGCCGCGAGTGACGTGCTGCCGGCCTATCCGCACACGCCCTATCGTCAGCAGGAGGGCTTTGCCCGCCTCAACCCGCCGCTGGTTTGAGGGGGGAGCAGATGAAGCCCAACCTTGGCCTGCTGGCCCTTGCCGTCGGCGCCTTCGGCATCGGCGTAACCGAATTCGC
>DATLJJ010000492.1:0-7599 GCA_035538975.1 Sphingomonas sp.
CCGAGCATATGGCGCGCACCGATGCGTGGCGCTTCCACGACATGGGACGACGCGTGGAGCGGGCGATGTCGACGATCCGATTCGTCCGCGCCTTCGGCGGGCCCGAAGCGACGAGCGACGACCTCTCGACGCTGCTCGACCTGCTCGACAGCCAGATCAGCTATCGCCAGCGCTATCTGACCGGGATCGCGCGGCTGCCGGTGATCGACCTGGTGACGCTCGATCCCGGCAATCCGCGCGGCGTGGCCTTTCAGGTGATGGCCATCCACGAGCATCTCTCCCGGCTTCCGGTGCTCTCCGACGACGGGCTCGCCGAGCCGCAGCAGGAGCAGGCGCGCGAGCTCGCCGCGCAGCTCGCCACCACGCGCGCCGACCGCATCCATGATTCGATGCTGGCGGGAATCGAGACGCGGCTCGCGCGACTCTCCGACGCCGTGGCGCGTCGCTATTTTCTCCACGGCGCGGAGCCGCTGCGCGCCGCCGGGCTCGTGCTGGCCTGATGCTCTACCGCATCCGGCACGTGACGCGGTTCGAATATGCCGAGCCCGCCGCCTTCGCGCGCAACAATTTGCGGCTGCAACCGATCGTCTGGTCGGGGCAGGAGCTGGAGGATTATGCGCTCGACATCCAGCCGCGCGCCCGCACCTATTCCGTCCGCGCCGAGGCGGGGCTGGCGAACGTCGTGCGCATGGTCGTCGAGGAGCCGGCGCGCACGCTGGTAATCGAAAGCCGCGCGCGCGTGCGGGTGGACAGGCCGGTGCCGGCGCCCTCGCCCGGCGACCCGGACATCGCCGAAGTGGCGCGGCTGGCGCGCGAAGTGCGCGACGCAGGGCCGGCGAGCCCTGCGGCCTATCTCTTCCCCTCGCCGCGCATCCCGCTCGAGCAGGACATCGCGCAGTGGTGCGCGGGCGATCTGGCGCAGGACCGTGGCGTGCTGGAGGCGACCATCGCGCTCGCGACGCGAATCCAGCGCGAGTTCGCCTTCGATCCTGCAGCGACTTTGGTCGACACGCCGCCGCACGAGGCCTTCGCGAGGCGCGGGGGCGTGTGTCAGGACTTCGCGCAGATCATGATCTCGGGTCTGCGTTCGGCGGGGCTGCCGGCAGCCTATGTCTCGGGATACATCCGCACCCTGCCCCCGCCCGGTCAGCCCCGGCTGGCGGGCGCGGACGCGACGCATGCCTGGGTGCTGGTCTGGGCAGGCCCCGCACTCGGCTGGGTGGGCGTCGATCCGACCAACGGCATCTGGATGGCGGGCGACCATGTGGTGGTGGCGATCGGACGCGACTATGCCGACGTCGCGCCGATCGACGGGATCATGCTCGGCTATGGCGCGCAGAAGCTCGACGTGTCCGTCGACGTCGAGCCGCTCGACGAAGCTTCGGCCTGACGCGCAGTCCCACTTGCGCGAAACGCATCCGGCGCCGAAATACTTGCCCAAAGAATAGGGGAAGAAATGGCCGATCCGTACGCAACTCTGGGCGTAGCGCGCACCGCGAGCGAGGCTGACATCAAGAAGGCCTATCGCAAGCTCGCCAAGGAGCTGCACCCCGACCGGAACAAGGACAATCCCAAGGCTTCCGAGCGCTTCAGCCAGGTAACGCAGGCCTATGACCTGCTGACCGACAAGGACAAGCGTGCGCGCTTCGACCGCGGCGAGATCGACGGCGACGGCAACCCGACGTCGCCCTTCGGCTTCGGCACCGGCGCCGGCGGGCCCGGCGGCGGGTTCCGGCCTGGCGGTGCGCAATTCGACTTCGGCGGCGAAGCGGGCGACCTGGGCGATATCTTCGAAGGGCTGTTCGGCGGCGGCGGCGCGCGGCGCGGCGGCGGCGGTTTCAGCGGCGGCTTCGGCGGCTTCGGGCGCCGGCCGGCTGCAAAAGGCGCGAACGTCGCCTATCGGCTGGCAGTGTCGTTCGAGGATGCTGCGCGGCTCGCACCGCAACGCATCACGCTGCGCGACGGCAAGACGATCGACCTCAAGCTCCCGGCGGGCGTGGAGACGGGCACGCAGATGCGCCTCTCGGGCAAGGGCGAGGAAGGCCCCGGCGGTTTCGGCGACGCGATCGTCACGATCGAGGTTCAGCCGCATCGTTTCTACACGCGCGACGGCGACGACATCCGCCTCGACCTGCCGGTTACGCTGTCCGAAGCGGTGCTGGGCGCGCAGGTGCGCGTGCCCACGCCCGACGGCGCGGTGATGCTCACCGTCCCCAAGGGCTCGACCTCGGGCAAGGTACTGCGGCTCAAGGGGCGCGGTTTCCACAGGAAGGGTGGCGAGCGCGGGGATCTGCTCGTCACGCTGATGGTCGATCTGCCCGTCGACGACGATGCGCTGATCGAGTTCGCGCAGGGCTGGCAGAACAAGGGGAACCCGCGCGGCCGGATGGGCGTCTGAGTCGCCGTGACGACAGGGGAATCCTCCGCGGCCGAGGCGCCGGGGCGACCGGGGCTCTGGAGCCGCATCCGCACCGCGCTGCACCGGCTCGGCGTGTCGGAAAGATTCTTCGCGGTGGCCGGCCAGGTGATCGTGCGGACCTTCAACGAAGGCTTCACCTACGCCGGCAACCTTGCCTATCTCTCGCTCGTCACGCTCTTCCCCTTCTTCATCGTCGCAGCGGCCATCGCCCAGCTGGTCGGGCGCAACGCCGAAGCGATCCACGCACTCGAGGCGTTCCTCCAGACGGTGCCGCCCGATGTGGCGGACGTGCTGCGCAAGCCGGTTTCCGACGTGCTCCAGGCGCGCACCGGCAACCTGCTCTGGTTCGGCGGACTGGTGGGGCTGTGGACCACCGCGGGCTTCATCGAGACGCTGCGCGGCATCCTGCGCAAGGCTTACGGCGTCCAGTCGAGCACGCCCTTCTGGCGCTACCGGCTGGGGGCGATCGGAATGATCATCGGCGCGGTGATCCTCGCGATGGCGGCGTTCAGCTTCCAGGTGATGCTTACGGCGGTGGAGCAGTTCATCTATCGCCTGCTGCCCTGGGCTTCGCAGGCACGGACGATCGTCTCGCTCACCAAGTTCGCACCGGCGCTGGCATTGTTCGGGGCGCTCTACATCCTCTTCTATTCGTTGACCCCCAGCCGCTACCGCTACTCGCCGTGTCCGAAATGGCCGGGGGCTGCCTTCACGACGGTGTGGTGGATGGGCACCACCGCGCTGCTGCCCATGGCGCTGGGCAGGCTCGGCAGCTACGACCTGACCTACGGCAGCCTCGCGGGCGTGATGATCGCCCTGATCTTCTTCCAGTTGATCGGCCTCGGCATGGTCGCCGGAGCCGAGCTCAACGCCGCACTGGCGGAACCCCCCTCGGACGGGCTAGAGGAGGCCCCCGAAAAGGAGGACGTTGCGTCGTGACGGGATTGATGCAGGGCAAGCGCGGGCTGATCATGGGCCTCGCCAACGATCGTTCGTTGGCGTGGGGAATTGCGCAGAAGCTGCGCGAGCAGGGCGCGGAGCTTGCGTTCAGCTATCAGGGAGAAGCGCTGGAAAAGCGCGTGCGGCCGCTCGCCGAGCAGCTGGGCAGCGACTTTTTGATCGACTGCGACGTCTCCGACATGGGAGCGCTGGACACGGCGTTCGAAACGCTGGCCGCGCGCTGGCCGACGATCGACTTCGTCGTCCATGCGATCGGCTTCTCCGACAAGAACGAGCTGCGCGGCGGCTATGTCGACACCAGCCTCGACAATTTCCTGATGACGATGAACATCAGCGTCTATTCGTTCGTGGCGGTGGCCAAGCGCGCCGCGGCGATGATGCCGAACGGCGGCAGCCTGCTGACGCTCAGCTATTACGGCGCCGAGAAGGTGATCCCGCACTATAACGTGATGGGCGTCGCCAAGGCCGCGCTGGAGACCAGCGTCCAGTATCTCGCGGTCGACCTCGGCCGTGACAACATCCGCGTCAACGCGATCTCGGCGGGGCCGATCAAGACGCTGGCGGCATCGGGCATCGGCGACTTCCGCCTGATCCTCAAATGGAACGAGCTCAACTCGCCGCTCAAGCGCAACGTGACGATCGAGGACGTGGGCGGAGCGGGCCTGTACCTGCTTTCGGATCTTTCCTCGGGCGTGACCGGCGAGACGCACCATGTGGACGCCGGCTACAACGTCATCGGCATGAAGGCCGAGGACGCTCCCGACATCGCGCTGGCGTGAACCGGCACCGGTGAGCATCGCCATCCGCCCAGCGACGGGCGGCGACGTGGCGGCGATCGACGCGCTGCTGCGCCGCGCCTTCCCGCGCGCCGACGAGGCGCTGCTCGTCCAGCGACTGTGCATCGCCGGCGACATGGTGCTGACGCTCGTCGCCGACGACGAGGAGAGCGGCGCGCTCGCCGGCGTGGTGGTGTTCAGCCGCATGGCGGTCGACATTGCCGGCAAGGCGATCGCGGCAGTGGCGCTGGCGCCGCTCGCGGTCGAGGCCGCCTATCGCCGCCAGGGTGTGGGCGAGGCGCTGGTGCAGGCGGGGCTCGCACAGCTGCGCGGCGCGGGCGCAATGCTCGCCTTCGTCCTCGGCGAGCCGCATTATTACGAGCGCTTCGGCTTTTCGGCCGACTGGGCGCGCGGATTTGCTTCGCCCTATGCTGGCGACTATCTGATGGCGCTGCCGCTCCAGGGCGGCGCCATGCCGTGCGGCGAGCGCGGCGCAGCGACGCACGCGGCTGCGTTCGCAGAACTGGGCGGGGAAGATTGAGCTACAACAGCTTCGGACGCGTATTCCGCTTCACCACCTGGGGCGAGAGCCACGGGCCGGCGCTGGGCGCCGTGGTCGACGGCTGTCCGCCGGGACTGACGCTGAGCGAAGCCGATATCCAGCCCTTCCTCGACAAACGGCGCCCGGGTCAGTCGCGCTTCACCACGCAGCGCCGCGAGCCCGACCAGGTCCGCATCCTCTCCGGCGTGTTCGAGGGGCGTACCACCGGCACGCCGATCAGCCTGATGATCGAGAATGTCGACCAGCGATCGAAGGATTATTCGGAAGTCGCGCAGGCCTATCGGCCGGGGCACGCCGACTATGCCTATGATGCCAAATACGGATTCCGCGACTATCGCGGCGGCGGGCGTTCCTCGGCGCGCGAGACTGCTGCGCGAGTGGCGGCGGGCGCAGTGGCGCGGCTCGCGATCCCCGAGGTGCGCATTCGCGCCTGGGTCGAGGCGATCGGCGGCGACGCGATCGACTATGGAAATTTCGACGACGCCGAGATCGACAACAACGCCTTCTTCTGCCCCGACGCGGCGGCCGCGGCGCGCTGGGAAGCGCTGGTCGACGGCGCACGCAAGGCGGGCTCGTCGCTCGGCGCAGTGGTCGCGTGCGAAGCGACGGGCGTGCCCGCCGGCTGGGGCGCGCCGCTCTACGCCAAGCTCGACAGCGAGCTGGCGGCGGCGTGCATGTCGATCAACGCCGTGAAGGGTGTCGAGATCGGTGACGGCTTCGCTGCGGCGGCGGTGACGGGCGAGCAGAATGCCGATGCGATGCGCCCCGGCGCAGATGGCCCGCGCTTCCTGGCCAATCATGCGGGCGGGATCGCCGGCGGCATCTCGACCGGACAGCCGGTGCGCGTGCGGACTGCGTTCAAGCCGACCAGCTCGATCCTGACGCCGGTGGAAACGATCAACCGCGAGGGCGAGGCGACCGAGATCGCGACCAGGGGCCGCCACGATCCCTGCGTCGGTATCCGCGGCGTGCCGGTGGTCGAAGCGATGGTCGCGCTGGTGCTCGCCGACCAGAAGCTGCTCCACCGCGCCCAGTGCGGCTGAGCCTCGCCACGGCCTAACCTGGCGCCGAGCCGTTCAGGCGGCGCGGATCTCGCCGGAGGGAACGGCCGAGAAGAGCCAGGCTTCGGCCTCGACCACGGTCTGGAAGCAGCGCGCGTCGCGGCCCGAGAGCGCGCGCGAGAGCTGGCTGCGGGCGAGCGTCGGGCCGATCACGAAGGCGAGCCGGCGCGAGCGATATTCGGGCGCGCCCAGCATCCGCTGGAATTCGGCGACGCTCTCCTGCGGCTGGATCTTCATGCCGCGCAGGTCATTGATCGTCAGATGCTGGTTGCGCGCGCAGCGCAGCAGGAGATGCGCCTTCCGCCGGGCGTCGAGGAAATCGGCGATGTCGGTGGGCGTGAAGAAGCCGCTCATCACGATCCGCACGAGATCGCGCTCGGGCTCCACGTCGATTGAAAACTCGGCGGACATGCGAATCGCCTAGCCGATTCCTCCTTACGGAATCGTTGCCCGACGCTCAGCCGACGCCTTCGAGCGCCTTCTGCCGCCGGCGCTGGACCGAGCTGCCGATCCCCATCGCCTCGCGATATTTGGCGACGGTGCGGCGCGCGACGTCGAACCCCTTGTCGCGCAGCATATCGACGAGCGTGTCGTCGGAAAGGATCGCCTTGGGGTCCTCAGCGGCGATCAGGCTGCGGATCGCGCTCTTGACCGCTTCGGCCGAAACCGCCTCGCCGCCGTCGGCCGACTGGATTGCGCTGGTGAAGAAATATTTGAGCTCGAAGAGGCCCCGCGCGCAGCTCAGATATTTGTTCGAGGTGACCCGGCTGACGGTCGATTCGTGCATGCCGATCGCCTCCGCGACCTGGCGCAGCGTCAGCGGACGCAGATGCGCGACACCGCGCAGGAAGAACTCCTCCTGCTGCTTCACGATCTCGCCCGCCACCTTGACGATCGTGCGCTGGCGCTGGTCGAGCGCCTTGACCAGCCAGTTGGCGCTGGCGAGCATGTCGGACATCCAGGCCTTGCTCGTCTTGTCCTGCTTGCCGCTCGAAATCTCGGCGTAGTAGGCGCGGTTGACCAGCAGGCGCGGCAGCGTCGTTGCGTTGATCTCGACCGCCCAGCCGCCGCTTCGCCGCGCGACGAAGATGTCGGGAACCACCGACTGCACCGGCTCGCCGCCGTAGCGGCAACCGGGCTTGGGATCATAGTTTCTGAGCTCGCGGATCATGTCCGCCAGATCCTCGTCGTCCACGTCACAAATGCGCTTCAGCCGCGCGAGGTCGCCGCGCGCGACGAGATCGAGATTGTCGAGCAGCCGCGCCATGCACGGATCGTAGCGATCCGCCTCCTTCGCCTGGAGCGCGAGGCATTCGGCGAGGTTGCGTGCGCCGACGCCGGTCGGATCGAAGGTCTGGATGGTCGCCAGCACGGCCTCGACGCGCGCGAGCGGCACACCCAGGCGATTGGAGATGTCGAGCAGCGGGACGGTGAGATAGCCGCACTCGTCGATCTGGTCGATCAGATGCTGGGCAATGAACAGATCGGCACCCGCCACGCTCGCACCGGCCTGGGCGAGCAAATGGTCGGCAAGGCTCAGCTCCGAGCTGCCGAGATTTTCGAAGTCCGGCCCGTCTTCGGACGCGCCGCCGCCGCTGCCGGCGTTGAGGCCGAGGCTGCCGTCGAGCGAGCCGATCGAATCGGTGGGGCTGTCGTGATGGAAGGTCTCGGCGGCGAGGTCGACATCGAGCGCCGCCTCGCCTGCCCCGGCGCCTGCCTCCAGCAGTTCGCTCGCGTCGGGCGGACCGTCCCTTTCCCCGTCGGGATCGGGCTCGGGGTCGGGTGCCGGGAGCTCCGGCGAGTCGTCGCTGCCGCCTCCCT
>DATLJJ010000493.1:0-3493 GCA_035538975.1 Sphingomonas sp.
GACGCGGCTCAGAGTTCGATGATCCCCCGTCGCGCCGCCACGGTCACTGCATGCGTTCGATCGCTCACGTCGAGCTTCACGAAGATGTTCTTCAGATGCGCCTTCACCGTCTCCTCGGAGAGGGAGAGGGCGCGTGCGATCTCCTTGTTGGCCCTGCCGATCGCTACGAGGCGAAGCACCGCGGCCTCGCGTTCGCTCAGGGCTTCGTCCGCGACGTGGAGAGCGATCTCGGCAGCGACGTCGCTGTGCACGTGGCGGCGGCGGCGGTGGGTGTTGTGGATTGCGTCGATAATTTCGGTGCGCAGGCTGCTCTTGAGCAGATAGCCGGTCGCGCCGGCCTTGAGCGCTCGCACCGCCTGGACGTCGCCGGCATAGGTGGTGAGGACGAGGATGCGCGCGTCGGGGAATTCGGCGCGGATCGCCAGCGTCGCCTCGAGCCCGTTCATGCCGGGCATCTGCAGGTCCATCAGCGTCACGTCGGGCTTCAGCTCGCGAAACCGCGCGACCGCCTCGGCGCCGTCGCACGCCTCGCCGACCACGACCATGTCGGTGCGGTCTTCGAGCATCGACGCCACCCCCTCGCGCAGGAGCGGGTGATCGTCGACCAGGAGGATGCGGATGGGGTCAGGCACGGCTCGGGTCCTTCATACGGCGCGAAAGCCGCGCGAACAGCCGCCGCCGGCGCGGCGCGTGATCGGCATAGGCGAGGCGGGCAGGGAGCGTCATCGTCACGGCGCACCCCATGCCGGGGCTGCTCTCGATCGCGAAGCTCCCGCCGATCCGCTCGGCACGCTCGCGCATCCCGACGAGGCCGAAATGCCCCGGCTTGTGGCCCTGCGCCACCACGTCCCCGGCGATTCCGACGCCGTCGTCGCGGACCTCGACGCGCAAGTGGCGGCCGCCGAAGCGGATGGTGATGTCGACGGCGCGCGCCTCGGCGTGTCGGACGATGTTGAACAGCGCTTCGTCGACGATGCGGCCGAGCTCGAGCGAGACCAGCGGGTCGACCGGGCGCTGCCTGCCTTCCACGACGATGCGGCGGGCGACCGACGGATCGAAGCCCGCGCCGACAATACGTTCCTCGATCAACGCCGGCAGGTCGCCGGACACATTGGCGGCGCGCAAGTCCTGCACGCGGTTGCGGCCGTCCGCGATGACATCGTCGGCGCGCTGGAGCGCGGCTTCGAGCTGCGCCTTCGCGTTCGAGTCGGCGGGCATGCGGTTGGCCACCGACTGGAAGCGCAGGACGAGGCCCTGGACGCTCTGAAGAAGCGTGTCGTGAAGCTCGCGGGCGATGCGCTCGCGCTCCCCGAGCCGTTCTTCGAGGCGCGCGCGGATCCTGTTGGCGACCTGCGCCATGCGCAGCCGATAGGCCGCCCAGAGCAGCAGCAGGACCAGCAGGGCGCACAGCGCGAGGAACCATCCGGACTGGAAGAAGGTGGGCGGAATGACGAACTCGACCGTCGCGCCCTGCGCGTTCCAGACGCCGTTGCTGTTCGCCGCGACGAGCCGGAAGCGATAGGTGCCCGGCTCGAGGTTGGTGTAGAATGCCTGGCGCCGGGCGCCGGGATCGATCCACCCCTTGTCCTGTCCGTCGATCCGATACCGCACCTGGACCGCGCGCGGATCGGAGAAGCTGAGCACCGAAAAATCGATCTGGACGTCGGCAGCGCCCGCGGGAAGCGTGACATGCGCCGGATCGCGATAGACGCGGTCGGCGATCAGCGCGCCGACCGCTACATTGGGCGCCGCGCGGCTGCGCGTGATGTCGTTCGGATCGAGCCATTGCGTCCCGGATTTGGTCGCGATCCACAGGCGGCCGTCGCCGCCCTGCACGATGGCCTGGCGACTGTGCGAATGCGGCCGGCTGCGCAGGCCGTCCGCCGCACCGAACAACTGCATCCGGGGGACCGTGCCGTCCGCATGGAAAGCGCGCTCAAGCTCGGCCGTCCGCGTGCGCAGGATGCCCGAGGGCCCCGCCAGCCACGTCTCGCCCGCGCGCGTCTCGACCATTCCGTTGACGCCGCTGAGCAGCGGGACGCGCCGTGCGGAAATGCTTTCGAAGCGGCCGGCCTTGATGCGGCCCAGGCCGAACCGGCCCCCGACATACACGGTATCGGGGGCAGTGGGGTGGAGCATCACGTCGTCCGGCGCCTGGCCATCGAAGGGAATCCGGAACGCGGTGGATGTGCCACCGTCGAGCCGGCGCACGGTGGCGTCGCTCCAGTGGACGACCAGCCGGCCGCGCGGATCGGCGATCATGCCCTTCGGCAGGAAGGCGGGCCCGGGGGCGCCGAACATCGTGCTCCAGCGGCCCGCATGAAGACGTGCCATCCCGCCGAAAGATGCCGTCGTCCAATAGTCGCCCCGCGCGTCGAAGGCGCAATCATAGGCAGTGTAGGCGAGCGGCACGTTGTTCCGCAGCGCGCGCAGCTGGCCGGCGCGCCAGAGCATGATCTCCTTGTGCTTGTGCACCCCGATCCAGATCGTGCCGTCCGGTGCCTCGCACAGTGTGCGCGGCTCCTTGTCGGTGCGGAAGATGGGCTCGGGCCGGCCGCCGGGCGCGACGCGATACACCGCCGCCTGCTCGCCGATATAGACCGTGCCGTCGGACGCCTGGAGCAGCACGTCGCCAAAGGGCGCCGGATGGGAGAGCTCGGGTTCGAAGCGCAGCGTCGCCGGCCAGAAGCGGTCGATGCCGTTCTCGGTCGCGGCCCAGACATTGCCCTCGGCATCCTGGAAGACGCGGCTGGTCGCGTTGGAGGAGAGGCCGTCCTGCTCGGTGAAGCGCTCGACCCGCGCCGCGGCTTCGGCACGCGTGGCCGCTCCGCGGGGGTCGGGATGCGACACCCGCTGGAGCCCGTCATAATAGGTCGCGATCCAGAGATTGCCTTCGCGGTCGAAGGCCGGCCAGCCGCGGATTGCCGAAGCGTCCGTCGCATAGGCGTGGCGCAGGGGCGGGGGATCGCCCTTTCCGTTCTCTCCGGTAAGCGGGTAAGTGCCGCGGCGCTCGGAAATCCAGACCCGTCCTTCCGGGTCCAGCGACAATCGCCCCATCGAGCGGCTGATGCGTTTGACGAACTCGAAGCGGCGGCTCCCGGGTGCGAGTCTGGCAACGGATCCGTGGAACGACACCCATGCCGCGCCGTCTCGCGCCACCACCATGCTGTAGGGATTGTCGACCGGCGCGCCCGCCTGTGCGCCGAATTCGGACCAGCCGCCTTGCCGATAGCGCATGAGCGGCATTCCGACGCGTTCGGTCAGGACCCAGACCGTGCCGTCGGGCGTCTCCTGCATCGCCGCCACGCGGTGCGGCGCGCGCGGCGCCTTCAGGAAGCGTAGCTGGCCGTCCCGATAGACGGCAAAGCGGCCCGAACGCTCGAAATTGGTCCAGACCTCGCCGTTGCGCCGGACGAGAAGCGCGGAGGGCGGGCCATGGGTGACGAGATTCAGGCCGGCGCTGATCGGCTCGAAACGGATGCCGTCGAACCGG
>DATLJJ010000494.1:0-8226 GCA_035538975.1 Sphingomonas sp.
ACCGCGTGACGATCTTCGGCGCCGAGCCGCACGTGAACTACAACCGGATCATGCTCTCTCCCGTGCTCGCGGGCGAGAAGAGCTTCGACGAGATCGTGATCAACGACGCCGCATGGTACGCCGACAACGGCATCGAGCTGATCGCCGGCGACCCGGTCGTGACGATCGACCGCCAGGCGCGGCGGGTCACTGCGCGCAGCGGCCGCAGCGTCCCCTACGACAAGCTGCTGATCGCCACCGGATCCGATCCCTTCATCATCCCGGTGCCGGGCAAGGACCTGCCCGGCGTGATCAGCTTCCGCGACATGAGCGACGTCGACGCGATGCTCGCCGCGGCCGCCGCGGGCGGCGACGCAGTGGTGATCGGCGGTGGCCTGCTGGGACTCGAGGCGGCACACGGCCTGTCGCTTCGCGGCATGAAGGTCACCGTGCTCCACCTGATGAACACGCTGATGGAGCGCCAGCTCGACGAGGCGGCCGGCTGGCTGCTCAAGCAGGAGCTCGAAGCGCGCGGCCAGACGGTGCTGACGGGCGCCGACACGGCCGAAATCATCGGCACCGACTGCGTCGAAGGCGTGCGGCTGAAGGACGGCCGCGAGATCCCGGCGAGCCTGGTGGTGATGGCGGTGGGTATCCGCCCCTCGACCGCGCTGGCCCGCGAGGCAGGGCTCGATATCGGCCGCGGCATCAAGGTCGACGACCACATGGTCACCAGCGACCCCAACGTCCTCGCGGTGGGCGAATGCGTCGAGCACGACGGGCAGGTCTATGGCCTGGTCGCGCCGCTCTGGGAGATGTGCCGCGCACTCGCCGACGGCCTGGTCGAAACGCACAGCGGCTACAAGGGATCGGTCACTTCGACCAAGCTCAAGGTCTCGGGAATCGACGTCTTCTCGGCCGGCGACTTCTCCGGCGGTGACGGCGCGGAGGACATCGTGCTGCGCGACGCGGCGCGCGGGGTCTACAAGCGCGTCGTCGTCAAGGACGACCGGATCGTAGGCGCCGTGCTCTACGGCGATACGGCGGACGGCAGCTGGTATTTCGATCTGCTGAAGAAGCAGGAAGACGTTTCCGAGCTGCGCGACCTGCTGATCTTCGGCCAGGCATATGCCTCCGGAGGTGGGCAGGCGGACCCTAAGGCGGCCGTTGCGGCGCTCTCGGACGATGCCGAGATCTGCGGCTGCAACGGCGTCAGCAAGGGCCAGGTTGTCGCCTGCATCGAAAAGGGCGCGTGCAGCCTCGATGCGGTCCGCGCCGGGTGCAAGGCCTCGGCGAGCTGTGGCTCGTGCACCGGGCTGGTCGAGAATCTCCTCGCGCTGACGCTCGGCGACGCCGTGCAGGCCGGGCCGAAGACGATGTGCAAATGCACCAGCTTCGGACACGACGACGTTCGCCGCGAGATCGTCGCGCAGGGGATGAAGTCGATCCCCGAAGTGATGCAGAAGCTGCACTGGTCTACGCCCGACGGCTGCTCGAGCTGCCGCCCCGCGCTCAACTATTATCTGCTGTGCGCCTGGCCGGGCGAATACACCGACGACCAGCAGAGCCGCTTCGTCAACGAGCGGATGCACGCCAACATCCAGAAGGACGGCACCTATTCGGTGGTCCCGCGCATGTGGGGCGGCATCACGACTCCGCAGGAGCTGCGCGCGATCGCCGACGTAGTCGAGAAATACGATGCGCCGATGGTCAAGGTGACCGGCGGGCAGCGGCTCGACATCTTCGGGATCAAGAAGGAGGATCTGCCCGCGGTCTGGGCCGACCTCAACGCCGCCGGGATGGTTTCGGGCCATGCCTATGGCAAGGCGCTGCGCACGGTGAAGACCTGCGTCGGATCCGAATGGTGCCGCTTCGGCACGCAGGATTCGACCGGGCTGGGCGTGAAGCTCGAGCGCGGCTTCTGGGGCTCGTGGATGCCGCACAAGTTCAAGATGGCAGTCTCGGGCTGCCCGCGGAACTGCGCCGAGGCGACGATCAAGGACTTCGGCGTAGTGTGCGTGGACTCGGGCTACGAGCTCCATGTCGGCGGCAACGGCGGCATCCACGTCCGCGCCACCGACTTGCTGGTGAAGGTCGCGACGGAGGAAGAGGCGATCCATTACGCCGCCGCCTTCGTCCAGCTCTACCGCGAGGAAGCGCGTTATCTGGAGCGCACCGCGCCGTGGATCGAGCGCGTCGGGCTCCAGTACGTCAAGGACCGGATCGTCGAGGACGCCGAGCTCCGCGACACGCTGGCCGCACGCTTCTGGTATTCGCAGAGCTTCAGCCAGGACGATCCCTGGGCCGAGCGCGCGCAGGGCGCCGAACGCGAGCAGCACGCGCACATGGCTGCCTTCAAACCCATGCCTCTGGAGGAAATCGCATGATCGGCGAATGGCTCGACATCGGCTGGCTGCACGAGATCCCGGTCCGCGGCAGCCGCACGGTGCCCGTGGACGGCGGCGAGGAGATCGCCGTCTTCCGCACCGGAGACAATCAGGTGTTCGCCTTGGTCAATCGCTGTCCGCACAAGGGCGGACCGCTGAGCCAGGGCATCGTCCACGGCCACAGCGTCGCCTGCCCGCTGCACAACTGGAACATCGCGCTGAAGACGGGACAGGCACAGGGCGAGGACAAGGGTTGCACGCCCACCATCCCCGTCAAGGTGACCGGCGGCCGCGTGCTGATCTGCCGGGCGAGCACGCTGAAGGCTGCGGCGTGAGGGGAAATGCAAATTCCTCCCCCGGAGGGGGAGGGGGACCAAGCGCAGCTTGGTGGAGGGGTAGTCTCCACGAGCAGTGTGGCTTGGGGCCACTACCCCTCCACCGCTTCGCGGTCCCCCTCCCCCTCCGGGGGAGGATTTAATGATCCGCACCACCTGCGCCTATTGCGGTGTCGGCTGCGGGATCGTGGCGACGCGCACCGGCGCGCGCTCGGTGGAGATCAAGGGCGACCCCGAGCATCCCGCCAACGCGGGCAAGCTCTGCTCCAAGGGCATGCATCTGGGCGAGACGGTGGGCCTGGAGGGGCGTCTCCTTCACCCCATGGTCGGCAAGAAGCGCGCGAGCTGGGACAAGGCGCTTGACCTCGTCGCCCGGCGCTTCCGCGAGACGATCGCCCAGCATGGGCCCGACAGCGTCGCCTTCTACGTCTCGGGCCAGCTGCTGACCGAGGATTATTACGTCGCCAACAAGCTGATGAAGGGCTTCATCGGCTCGGCGAACATCGACACCAATTCGCGGCTGTGCATGTCGAGCGCGGTCGCGGGGCACAATCGCGCGTTCGGCGAGGATGTGGTTCCGGCAAGCTATGAAGACCTCGACGCTGCCGACCTGATCGTGCTCGTCGGATCGAACACCGCCTGGTGCCACCCGGTGGTCTATCAGCGTATCCGCGCGCGGTGCGACGCCGGCGCGAAGCTGGTGGTGATCGATCCGCGCCGCACCGAGACTGCCGCGGAAGCCGATCTGCACCTGCCCATCCGGCCGGGCAGCGACGTGGCCCTGATGAACGGCCTGCTCGCGCATTGCCGGATCAATGGCCTGATCGACGAGGATTTCCTCGCGGCCCATGTCGAGGCACCCGCCGATTTCTGGGATGCACTTAGCGAAGGCAGCGACCTCTGGTCGGTGGCGCGGACCTGCGACCTCGCGCCGGCCGATCTCCGTCGCTTCTACGAGCTGTTCGCCGCGCACCCGCGCACCGTCACCATGTTCAGCCAGGGCATCAACCAGTCGATCCGCGGCACCGATCAGGTCAATGCGATCCTGAACGTCCATCTCGCCACCGGCCGGATCGGAAAGCCGGGCTCGGCACCCTTCTCGATCACCGGCCAGCCCAATGCGATGGGCGGGCGCGAAGTAGGCGGGCTCGCCTCGAGCCTCGCCAGCCACATGGATTTCGCGCCCGACAATGTCGCGCGCGTCGGCCGCTTCTGGGCGGCACCGAGCATGGCGTGCAAGCCGGGGCTCAAGGCCGTCGACCTGTTCCGCACGATGGGCGAAGGCCGGATCAAGGCGCTGTGGGTGATGGCGACCAACCCCGCGGTCTCGATGCCCGACGCCGGCCGCGTGCGCGAGGCGCTGGCCGCCTGCCCCTTCGTCGTCGTCTCGGACGTGATGGAGGAAACCGACACCGGCCGCTTCGCGCATGTCCGCCTGCCCGCCACGGCCTGGGGCGAGAAGGACGGCACTGTCACCAATTCGGAACGCCGCGTCAGCCGCCAGCGGCCGATCTTCCCCGCGCCGGGCGAGACGAAGCCCGATTGGTGGATCGTCAAGGAAGTGGGCCGCCGCATGGGCTGGCGCACTGCCTTCGCCTACGACCGGCCCGCCGACATCTTCCGCGAACACGCGCGTCTCTCCGCCTATCAGAACGGCGGCGCGCGGCTGTTCGATCTCGGCAGCAAGGTCGCGATCGGCAACCAGGATTACGATACGCTCGAGCCCTTCCGCTGGGGAGGCGATGCCTTTGCCGACGGGCGCTTCCCCACTGCGAGCGGCAAGGCGCGGCTGGTGGCAGTGCGGCAGATGGTGCTGCAGGACCCGCTGCCGAAATGGCCGCTGACGCTCAACACCGGCCGCTACCGCGACCAGTGGCACACGATGACGCGCACGGGGCTGAGCCCCAAGCTCGCGCGGCACCGCGAGGAGCCCCTGGTCGAGGTCCACCCCGAGGACATCGAGGCGCTCGGTCTGACCGATGGCGGGCTGGCGCGCGTCTCCACGCCGCAGGGCGAGAGCATCTTCCGCGTCGCGGCAAGCGACGGCCAGCGGCGGGGCGAGATCTTCACACCGATCCACTGGACCGACCAGCAGGCGACCGGCGGCCGCACCGGCCTCCTCCCCCGTCCGCTCACCGATCCGCACTCGGGCCAGCCGGGGTTCAAGTCCACGCCAGCCGCGATCGCGCCGGTGCCGGTCGAGTGGCGCGGCTTCCTGCTTGCGACCGGCGAGATCGAACGGCCCGCCTGCCTATGGGCGGTGCGCGTCGCGGTGCCGAGCGGCAGCCTCTACGAGCTTGCCGGCAACGGCCGGGCCGAGGCGCTCGAGGCACTGCTGCCCAAGGGCGAACGCGTCGAGGCGATCGACCATTCGCGCGGCACCCGCCGCATCGCCGTGATGCGCGAGGGCAAGCTGGTCGCAGCACTGTTCGTCACGCAGACCGGGCTGCTGCCGACGCGCGACTGGCTGATCGCGCAGCTCGGCCAGGCCGCCGGTCCGACGCTGCTCGCCGGCGCGCCTCCCGGCGCACGCGAGGATCGCGGACCGATCGTCTGCCTGTGTTTCGATGTGGGGCTCAAGACGATCGTCAAGGCGATCGGCAGCCAGCAGCTCACCAGCGTCGAGGCGGTGGGCGCGGCGCTTTCGGCGGGCACCAATTGCGGCTCGTGCCGACCGGCGATCCGCCAGCTGATCGAGGAAAACAGGAGCGCGGCCAATGCAGGATGACGATTTCCGCCCCGGCGACGTCTGGCTGGTCGGCGCCGGCCCCGGCGACCCGGACCTGCTCACGCGCAAGGCCGAACGGCTGATGCGTGCCGCCAGCGTAGTCTTCTACGACGCGCTGGTGGGTCCCGGCGTGCTCGCGCTGATCCCGCCGCATGTCCGCAAGGTGCCGGTCGGCAAGCGCTCGGGCCGCCATTCGAAGGACCAGCGCTCGATCAACGAGCTGCTGGTCGAAGCGGCACTCGAGGGGGAGCGCGTGGTGCGGCTCAAGGGCGGCGACCCTGCCGTCTTCGCGCGATCGATGGAGGAAATGTCCGCGCTCGCCGAAGTGGGCGTGACCGCGCGCATCTGCCCCGGCGTGACCGCAGCCAGCGCCGCCGCAGCGTCGGCGGGTGTATCGCTGTCGCTGCGCGGGCTGGGTCGGCGTGTCCAGTTCGTGACCGCCCACGTCCAGGCGGGCGAGCCGCTGGCACTCGACTGGGCCCGGCTCGCCGACGCCCAGGCGACCACCGCATTCTACATGGGCCGATCGGCCGCGGGCGAGATCAGCCGCGAGCTGATCGGCGCAGGGCTCGACGCCCCCACGCCGGTGCTCGTCGCGTGCGACGTGAGCCTTCCCACCGAGCGGCTGTTCCGAACCCGGCTCGACCTGTTGCCTATCGCCGTCAAGGCCGTGGCAGAAGACAAGCCGACGCTGATTCTGGTCGGCGAGGCAGTGGCAAGCAACCCGGCCCTGGCCGCACGCGATGTCGCTCGCGCGCTGGAGGCGCCGCGGGGCTGAGCCAAAAAAATTGGGGCGACCCAGGGAGTGGGCCGCCCCGACCGCTTCCGGATGCGAGGAGTCTAGAAGCGGAACCTGGCGCCGGCGCGGAAGGCTCGTCCGATCACGCCGGACTGGCTCCACGTCGGGTTGTAGTTGTTCGCCGCATAGTTCGGCAGGTTGATGGGCGCCTTCGCGTCGAACAGGTTGTTGACGTTCACATAAAAGCTGAAGGCGTCGGACACCTTGTAGGTGGCTACCATGTCGACCACGAAGAAGCTTTTGGTCCGGCAGAAGGCAGGATCGGCGAGCGCATTGTCGCAATCGTCCTTGCTGTCCGGGCCCGTGATATCCTCGGCGGTGTTGCGGTAGCCACTGGTGTAATAGGCCGTCGTCGACAGGCTTGCGGGGCCGAACTCCACCGTATTCTGCCAATTGGCGCGCCAGGCCGGCGTGCCTGCGCCCGAGGAGAGCGCATAGGGCCCCTGGGTGCCGACATATTGCTGCGTGCCGCCCGGTGCGACCAGATTGAACTCGAGGATCCGCGTCGCTTCGAACTGGCTCAACCAGCGCACGCCGCCACCCAGCTTGAGGTCGAGCGTCGCCGTCACGTCGATACCCGAGGTCCGCTGTTCGGCTGCGTTCACATAGGAAGCGTTGACGAACGCCACGGTGCGCGGCGCGTTGGGATGGAGCGGGTCCGCGTCGTTGAGGATCACGCTATAGCCGTCCGGCAGCGGCTCGCCCGCATAATGGGCCGCGACTGCGGCGCCATAGTCGGGCGCCCCGGCGATGAAATCCTTCTTGCTGATGTTGTAATAGTCGATCGTTGCGCTGAACCAGCGCGCGGGCTCGAACACTGCGCCCACGGTGAAGCTGCGCGAGCGCTCGGGCTTCAGATCGGGCGTGCCGGTGGTGTTGATGCCCAGCGCGTTGTTGGGCCCGACATAGGGGCTCCCGCCCGAGCAGTCGCCGCCGCCTTCGTCGACGCCGCCGTGCGCAATGACGATCGCGCAGGGAGGTATCGGCGCGGTGACATAGCCAGTGACCGAGCCTTGGAGCTCGGCGAACTGCGGCGCACGGAAGCCCTGCGAATAGGTGCCGCGCAGTGCCAACCCGCGAAAGGGCGTCACCTTGATCCCCGCCTTGGGCGAGAAGCGGTCATACCCGTCCGAATAATGGTCGAATCGGCCCGCGAGGTTGAGCTGGACGGCATCGAGCACCGGCGCATCGATCTCGACCGACGCGGCCGAGACGGTGCGCTGGCCGCGCGCATTGACCGGGTTGATCGTGACGGTGCCCAGATCCGGATTTGCATTGGGAGAGTTGAGCCGCTCGTGGCGGATCGATGCGGTGCCGCCGATCTGCAGCGGCCCGCCGGGCAGCTCGGCCACCGCATAGGTGGCGGTGAGCTGCGCCATCACCAGGTCCGACGTCGAGCGATTGGTCACGTCGGGCGCGAGCGCGCGGCGCACCGCATCACTGTTCAGCGCCGGATTGACGAAATTGTAGCTGCCGTCGGCCACCGCCCGGCCCAGCGCCGCCACGTTGATGTAGCCCCGCCGCGTCCAGTCGAGATCGGTGTGCATCGCGGTCGCCTCGAGCGCGAAGCGGCCCTTTTCGCCCAGCGAGCCGCTGAGGCCGACGGCCCCGCGCCAGGTGCTGCTCTCGGTCGTGTTCGAGACCGGGATGTCGCCGAACACATAGGAAATCTGCGCGGCATAGCCTTCCGCGGCGAACGGGTTGTTGGGGTTGAGCTGGCCGTTGGTCAGTCGCGCGGGCAGCACCAGCCCAAGCGTATTCGCCGGTGCACGGTTGCGGATCGCCGAGGGCGTGCTGCGCGAGTCCACGTCGCTGCGATAATAGGTGCCGATCGCATAGGCCTCGAGATCGCCGCCGAGCCGTGCGGTCACGCGCCCGGTGATGCCGTAGCGCTCCTGCTCGGGCTGGAGCTGGCCATAGTCGCGGATGACGTCCTGCTCGCAGAAGCTGCCTGCCGTCGGCGAGCTGTGCGCGATCGTGCCTGCCGCACAGCCTGCC
>DATLJJ010000495.1:0-2666 GCA_035538975.1 Sphingomonas sp.
CGAAGCGTTGAGCCGCTGGGACATCGCGATCGTCGGTGCCGGCATCGCCGGGGCGAGCCTCGCGGCCGAGCTCGCCCCGCACGCGCGCGTGCTGATCCTCGAGGGCGAGGAACGGCCCGGCTACCATGCCACCGGCCGCTCCGCCGCCTTCTGGTCGGAAACCTATGGCGGCCCCTTCGTCCAGCCGCTCACCACCGCGTCAGGGCCGGTGCTCGAGTCCGGCGGCTTCCTGGCACCGCTGGGTTCGCTTCACCTCGCACGTGCCGGGGAGAAGCCCGCCGTCGACGCGTTCCTCGCCGAGTTCGAGGGAAGCGGAGTCGAGCTTCGCGCCGTCGATCCGCGCGCGACGCTTCCGGGGCTCCGCGACGAATGGCGGTACGGGGTGCTGGAGCCGAGTTGCGCCTACATCGACGTGGGCGCGCTCCACGCCGCGTATCTGGCTGCCGCACGCCGAGCGGGGGCCGAACTGATGGTCTCGGCCGAGCTCGAGGCCGCGGTCCGCGTATCCGGCGGCTGGCGGATAGAGACGCGCGCCGGAGCCTTCGACGCGGCGGTGCTGGTCAACGCCGCGGGGGCCTGGGCCGACCCGGTGGCACGCCGCGCGGGCGTCGCGCCGGTGGGCATCCAGCCCTACCGCCGCACCATGGTGCAGATCCGCACCGACCCGGCGCCGCCGGCCGGGCTTCCGCTCGTCGCGCATCTCGGCGGCAGCTTCTACTTCAAGCCCGAGGCGGGCGGGCGGCTGTGGCTGAGCCCCCACGACGAGATCGCCACCGATCCCTGCGACGCCGCGCCCGAAGAGATCGACGTCGCAACCGCGATCGACCGGTTCGAGCACGTCGTCGACTGGCGCGTCGCCGCGCTCGAGCACAAATGGGCGGGGCTCAGGAGCTTCGCGCCGGACCGGCTGCCCGTCTACGGCTTCGATTCGAGCGCGGAGGGTTTCTTCTGGTGCGCGGGGCAGGGGGGCTTCGGCATCCAGACCGCACCGGCGGCGGCCCGGTTGGCGGCGGCGCTGCTGATGGGGCGTGCGCCGGAGGCTTCGGTCGCGGCGATCGATGCCGCGCGCTATTCGCCCGCGCGCTTCGCCCGATAGGAAGGCCGGACGGCGGAAGAGGGGGGATCGCCGCCCGGCCAAAGTCCCGCAAGTGCGACCCTCGGGGCTTCGCTCCCCCTCTCGCACCGGTGCCGCGCGCGTAACAGTAAGGACGTTACCGTAAGGGACTGTCCGCTAAACGCGCGCGCTCGGGCCACTTGCCGCTACGGCAAGCGGGAGTCGCGAGCAAAACCGCGGATTTCCGCGATTTCCGCCAGGAAACGAGTCGCGCGCCGCGCGGCATTGGAGTAGGGTGCGCAGCCATGCTCCCTGCCGCAACGCCCTATGAGTTCCGCATCGAAGTCGCCAGCGATGACATCGACTTCATGGGTCATGTCAACAATGCCAGCTACCTCAAATGGGTGCAGGAAGCGGTGATCAGCCACTGGCGCAAGCTCGCCCCGCCCGACGCAGTGTCGAGCCATCTCTGGGTCGCGCTCAAGCACGAGATCACCTACCGCCGCCCGGCCTTTCTCGATGACGATGTCGTCGCGACGCTTCTCCTCGAGAAGGTCCATGGCGCGCGGGCCTTCTACGAGACGGTGATTCGCCGCGGCGGCGAAGTGCTCGCCGAAGTGAAGTCGAGCTGGTGCTGCCTCGACGCGCAGACGCTGCGTCCCGCGCGGCTGGCGCAGAACGTCGTCGATCGCTTCTTCGTGAAGGAAGCGCGCTAGGCGCGCAGCGCTGCGTCGCTCGCGAGCTTGTCGGCGCGCTCGTTGTCCGGGTGCCCGGCGTGCCCTTTCACCCACACCCATTCGACGCGGTGGGGTTTCGACGCGGCGAGCAGTTCCTGCCACAGTTCGGCGTTCTTGACCGGCTTCTTGTCGGCCGTCCGCCAGCCGTTCTTCAGCCAGCCGTGAATCCATTTGGTGAGGCCGTCCATCACATAGCGGCTGTCGGTCGAGAGCGTCACGCGGCAGGGCCGCTTGAGCGCCTTCAGCCCCTGGATCGCGGCCATCAGTTCCATGCGGTTGTTGGTGGTATGCGCCTCGCTGCCCGAGAGCTCCTTCTCGGTCGTGCCCATGCGCAGCACCACGCCCCAGCCGCCGCGGCCGGGATTGCCCTTGCACGCGCCGTCGGTGGCGATCTCGACATGTTGGAGTTCGGTCATGCGAAGAGGGCCGTACCGTTCTCCGCGTAGAAGTCGAGCCTGCGGCGATAGGCGAGCGGGTCCTTGCGCGTCACCATCGCGTCGGCGGGGGTATTGAGCCAGTCCCAGGCGCGCGTGAGAAAGAAGCGCAGCGCCGCCCCCTCGGCCAGCACCGGCAGTGCAGCGCGTTCCTCAGCGCTCAGCCCGAAGCTCGAGGAATAGCCCTCGATCAGCGCTCCGCCCACGGCTGGATCGAAGTCGCGGCCCGTGGCGTCGAACGACCAGGCGCCGTGCGAAACGGCGAGGTCATAGGCGCGGATGTCGGTGCAGGCGAAATAGAAGTCGATCAGCCCGGTGACGCGGTCGCCGAGCATCAACACGTTGTCGGGGAAGAGATCGGCGTGGATGGCGCAGGTCGCGAGCCCGGTGGGCCATTCCGCGGCGATCCGGTCGAGCGACGCGCGCGCCCAGTCGAATAGC
>DATLJJ010000496.1:0-4827 GCA_035538975.1 Sphingomonas sp.
GGCGATCGCCACGCGGTAGCGGCCGCCGGCGATGCGCCAGCCGGGCAGGGCGGTGTCATAGTCGGCGACGACGCGCGGCTCGGCAGCGAGCGTGACGCGTTGCGACTGACCGGGCTTGAGCGTCACGCGTTTGAAGCCCGCGAGCCGCATCGGCGCGCCCGAGCCGTCACGTGCGACATAGAGCTGCGGCACGTCGGCGCCCTCACGATCGCCGGTGTTGACCACGTCGAACGACACGCTGAGGGTCTTGCCACCCTTCACCACCGGGTTGCGATAGGCGAAGCTGGTGTAGCTGAGCCCGTGGCCGAAGGGGAAAAGCGGCTTCAGGCCCTGCTTCTCGTACCAGCGATAACCGACGTCGGCGCCCTCGGCATAATCGGCGGGGAAGCTACCGAACTGGTATTTGGCCGCGTTGGCCGGATCGGCCGCGGCCTTCGCCTCCAGCGCGTTTTTGGCATCGAGCCCCATCGGGTAAGGGCGCGGCGGCTGGCCCGCGCTCGCGGGGAAGGTGATCGGCAGGCGGCCCGAGGGATTCACCTTGCCGGTGAGAATGTTGGCGATGGCCTCGCCCCCGCGCTGACCCGGGTACCAGGCCTGGACGACGGCAGGGACCTTCTCGATCCACGGCATCAGCACCGGCCCGCCGGTCTCGAGCACCGCGACGGTCTTCGGCTGCGCTGCGGCGACTGCGGCGATCAGCGCGTCCTGGTGGTCGGGCAGGCGCAGGTCGGGCACGTCCTGCGCTTCGGTCGTCCACTGCGTGGCGAAGATGATAGCCATGTCGGCCGTGCGGGCCGCCTCCACCGAAGCGTTGAGGTTGCGCCCGTCAAGAAAGACGAACTCGGTGTCCGGCTGCGCCGCCTTGAGTGCGGCGAGCGGGGACGAGGCGTGATAGGTGATCCGCGCGAAGGACGACGCGTCGCCCGTCGAGAGCGCGATCTCGACCGGCGCACCGCCCACCGAGCGCACCTGGCTCGATCCGCCGCCCGAGAGCACGCCGACATCGGCCGACCCGCCGATCACTGCGATGCGCTTCGCCGTGCGCGCGACGGGTAGAAGGTTGCCCTCGTTCCTGAGCAGGACGATGCCGGCCTCCGCGGCGCGCTGCGCGACCTGGGCATGCGCGGCATAGTCGGGCGTCTCGGCGCTTTCGGGCACCGGCGCGTCATAGGCACCGGTTTCGATCAGTCCGGTGAGGTAGCGGACGACCATGTCGTCCAGCCGCTTCTGTGGCACTTCACCCGCGCCGACCGCGGCTACGAGGGGTTCTGCGAAGTAGATCGCCTTGTCGAGTTCCTGGCCCGACTGCTGGTCAAGCCCCGCGTTGGCGGCCTTGGCGGTGGAATGGACCGCGCCCCAGTCGCTCATCACCCAGCCGCGATAGCCCCAGTCGCGCTTGAGCACCTGGTTGAGCAGGAAGTCGTTCTCGCACGCCCAGTCGCCGTTGACCTTGTTGTAGGCGCACATGACCGAGCCGGGCTTGCCCTTTTCGATCGCGATCTGGAAGGCGAGAAGGTCGCTCATGCGCAGCGCCGCTTCGCCGATCCGCGCGTCGACCACCGTGCGGCCGGTCTCCTGCGCGTTGAGCGCGAAATGCTTGATGGTCGAGACGATGCGGTTCGACTGGACGCCGGCGATGTGTGCGCCGGCCAGCTCCCCGGCGAGCACCGGGTCTTCGCCCAGATATTCGAAGTTGCGCCCGTTCCACGGATCGCGCGTCAGGTTGACGCCGCCGGCGAGGAGCACGTTGAAGCGCTTCGAGCGCGCTTCGGACCCGATCATTGCGCCGCCTGCACGGGCGATCTCCGGATCGAAGCTGGCTGCCGTGGCGAGGCTGGAGGGAAGGGCAGTCGCGACGTCGCCCTTGCGCTGCTCGACCTGGTTGGCGACGCCGAGCGACGCGTCGCTCTCGCGCACCAGCGGCACGCCGAGGCGGGGGACGCCGTCGATATGACCTGCGGAGGGAATCAGCTCGTTGGCGGTCTTGCCTGCGGCCATCGGCGGGAAGAGGCCGTGGACGAGCGCGATCTTCTCGTCCTGTGTCATTCGTGCAACGATCGCCTCGGCACGCGTCCGGGCGTCCTGCTTCGGCTGAACGCGGGCGGCGGTCTGCGCAGCCACGGGCGACAAGCTCGCGGCCGTGGCAGCGATCGACGCGCCCAGCAGCAGGGCGTGGAATTTCCTCGGCATTTTCAATCCTTTCCCGCTCCGCGCCTTGTGCGAATCCCGTCGTTTTCGGCGCTGTGGCTTTTCAACAGCATATTTTGAGAACGTTCACAATCGACACGTCAACGTTGACAGGAAATGCTTGACAGCCGTCGGAGAGGGGCGCAAGTGAACGTTCTCAACGGCGGGATCTCAGACGCGCCGCAGGAACTGTAAGGGGAGGACACCATGCGGAGCTTCAAGGCTCGTTCGCTCTCGCGCATTGCATTCGGAGTTTCGGCGCTTGCGATCGCGAGCGTTCCGGGCATCGCCATGGCGCAGGAAACGCCGGCTCCGGCGCCCGCGCCCGAAGAAGGCGAAGAGATCGTCGTCACCGGCATCCGCGCCAGCCTTCAGCAGGCGATGGACATCAAGCGCGACGCGCAGGGCGTGGTCGATGCGATCTCCGCCGAGGACATGGGCAAGTCCCCGGACACCAACCTCGCCGAATCGCTCCAGCGCATCACCGGCGTGTCGATCGACCGTTCGAACGGCGAAGGCTCGTTCGTCACGGTCCGCGGCTTCGGCCCGGAATTCAACCTGGTGACGCTCAACGGCCGCCAGATGCCGACCTCGTCGCTCGGCGACGGCGCCAGCCCGCCCTCGTCGCGCTCGTTCGACTTCGCCAACCTCGCCTCGGAAGGCGTGGCGGGCGTGCAGGTCTACAAGACCGGCCGCGCCACCGTCGCCTCGGGCGGCATCGGCTCGTCGATCAACATCCTGACTCCGCGTCCGCTGGACCGGCCGGGGATGCGGGGCAGCATCTCGGCGAAGGCAGTGTACGACACCTCTCGCAACGAAGGCGATCCGATCACGCCCGAAGTGTCGGGCATCTTCAGCTCGACCTTCGGTCCCGACGACAATTTCGGTATCCTCGTCACCGGCTCGTACCAGAAGCGCAAGGCGAGCACGAACACCGCCAATGTCGGGTGGCGCGATGGCTATCTGGGCAGCGAGAACAACTGGGGCTCGCTCGCGCAGCCGGGTGATCCGCGCTACGCCAACATCGAGAACCGCCCCGAGGCGAACGACGTCTATCAGGTCGCGCAGAACGCGTCCTACGACCTCAACGACATCGATCGCGAGCGCATCAACGGCCAGCTCGTGCTGCAATTCCGCCCCGTCGACGCGCTCACCGCGACGGTCGACTACACCTATTCGCGGAACACCGTGGAGGTGCGGAACAGCAACGTCGGCATCTGGTTCAACCACAACGACACGTCGAGCGCCTGGACCGACGGCCCGGTCGCCGGCCCGCTCTTCTACACCGAACGCTTCGGCGCGAACGAGCGCAAGGACCTGTCGTACAGCGGCGCGCTGACCGCCAACCGCAGCGAGAACAAGTCGATCGGCGCGAACCTGAAGTGGGAAGCACCGGGCGGCGTGACGGTCGATCTCGACTATCATCACTCGACCGCGGAATCGAAGCCGGTCAACGACTTTGGCTCGAGCGTGTCGGTGGGGAACGCCGTGTTCGGCATCGCCAGCCAGACGATCAACTTCGAGGATGATCTGCCGATCATCTCGTACGCGATGCATCCCGGCATCGATCCGCTCGACCGGTCGCTGATCACGCCGACCGGCAATGCGTTCCGCAATGCCTATTTCAAGGACACGATCGACCAGGCGCAGCTGCGCGGCCATTACGACCATGAGGGCGGCTTCCTCGACAGCATCGATTTCGGTGCGTCCTATGTCGAGAACAGCATCCGCTCGGCCTATGGCTTCATCCAGAACGAGACGTGGAGCGGCGCGGGTCCGGCTTCGGACATCCCCGACGACATCTTCTCGCTCGTGAGCCTGCCCGACAAGTTCAAGGGCGTCTCGGGTTCCGATAACCCCGCGATGATCCAGAGCTTCTACAAGTTCGACTTCGAGCGGATGGTCGGCCTGATCGAGGGGCTATACGGCACCTGCAGCAGCCCGCAGACCGGCTCGGCCGCACCGGGCACCTGCCTTGCCGACTTCACCGTCGACCGGCGCACCACCGAGAAGACGCTGGCGCCCTATCTGCAGGTCGCAGGCGTGTTCGATCTGTTCGGCAACCCGGGCCATCTGGTCGCCGGCGTGCGCTACGAGCACACCGTGGTCGACTCCGAAGCGCTGGTTCCGATCCCGAACGGCACGTCGTGGGACGCGGCGAACGAGTTCTACATCGCCTATTCGGGCCAGTCGGACTTCTCGCGCTTCAAGGGCGAATACGACAACTGGCTGCCGTCGATCGACTTCGACATCTCGCCGATGCGCGACGTCAAGCTGCGCGCCTCGTACAGCCATACGATCACCCGTGCGGACTATGGCAGCCTGCAGGGCGGCCTGACGCTGGACTCGCAGTTCCGCATCGCCAACGGCACGGGCAGCCGCGGCAACCCCGGGCTGCTGCCGTACAAGTCGAAGAACATCGATCTCTCGGCCGAGTGGTATTTCGCGCCGGCGAGCTACGTCTCGGTGGGCTATTTCAACAAGGACGTGTCCAACTTCATCTCGCAGGATCGCATCAGCGAGAATGCGTTCGGGCTGCGCACCGTGGCCGGAGGCCCGCGCTACCTGGCGGCGCTTGCCGCGCTGGGGCCGAATGCGGGCGCGCTGGACATCCGCCAGTACATCTTCAACAATTTCCCG
>DATLJJ010000497.1:0-2250 GCA_035538975.1 Sphingomonas sp.
CAGCGCGCGCGAATGCCGGGGTTCACGCCGAAGATCTCCTGGATCACGACGATCGCGGCGCGGGGGGTGCCCTCCGGCTCTGCGACATAGGCGTCGAAGTTCCCGCTGCCGTCCAGCGCATCGATCCTGATCATGCCCGTCATAACAATGTCCTTCCCGAATGACGCCGCTCGTGCTCGAGCAGCCAGGATTTGGTCGCGGGGCCTTCGCCCGCCGAATAATGGCCGAGCCTGCCGCCGCCTGCGAGCACGCGGTGGCACGGGACGACGACGGGGAACGGATTGCGCGCGCAGAGCTGGCCGATGGCGCGCGCACTCGAGCCCAGCCGATCGGCAAGCTCGCCATAGCTGAGCGTCTCGCCATAGGGGACGGCAATCAGCCCCGCACGAAGCGCGTCGCCTCGCGGCGTGCCGGCGGGCGCGAGCGGAAGATCGAAGTCGAGCCGTTCGGCCGCGAACCAGCGTTCGAGCTGCTCGGCAGCCTGGCGGACCGCAGCCGCGGTTCCGGGGAGGGCGGTGCCTTCGCGCCCGATCCAGATGCCCGTCACGCACGCATCGTCGCCTTCGATCCGAACCGGGCCGACAGGCGTTGCGATCAGGGCGTGGTCGCGCGCATACATGGGCCAAGGCTAGCGCGGTGCGCCCAAGCGGAGAAGAGCCCGATGAAGATCAATGTCGAAATCGAGTGCACGCCCGAGGAGGCGCGCCGCGCCATGGGGCTGCCGGACCTCGCGCCAGTGCACGAGCGCTATGTGGCGATGATGGTGGAAGCCATTGATAAACAAGTGAATCCTGAGGCTTTCGAAGCGATGATGCGGAGTTGGGCGCCGATGGGCGAAGCGGGGATGAACTTCTGGCGCGGACTGTTCGAGGGCGGGAGCTCGAACAAGGCCGGCTGAGCAATGGACACGATTTTCGCGGTATCGAGCGGCGCCCCTCCCGCCGCGATCGCGGTGCTTCGTCTGAGCGGGAGCCGGGCCTTTGCTGCGGTGGAGGCGCTGGGCGGCGCGCTACCCGAGCCACGGCGTGCAGCGCTGCGGGCGCTGCGCGATCCGGTGAGCGGCGAGCTGCTCGATCGGGCGCTGGTGCTGGTCTTTCCGGGCCCGCGGAGTGCGACCGGCGAGGATCTGGCCGAGCTGCATCTGCACGGCGGGCGAGCGGTGGTCCGCGCGATCGAGGCAGCGCTGGCTGCGATCGAAGGCCTGCGCCCCGCCGAGCCAGGCGAGTTCACACGGCGCGCGCTGTTGAGCGGTCGGCTCGACCTCAGCGAGGCAGAGGGGTTGGGTGACTTGCTCGCTGCCGAGACGGAAGCCCAGCGTCGCGTCGCGATGCGTTCGGCCGAGGGCGCGGTGCGGCGCCAGGTCGAAGGTTGGGAAGCGCGGCTGCTCGCGCTCGCGGCGCAGGCCGAGGCGTTGCTCGACCACAGCGATGAAGAAGATGTCGCGGGGTTCGCCGATCCCCTGCCGGCGCTGCAGCGTGGTGCCGCCGCGCTGGCGGCAGCGGTGGAAGCTGTCGCTGCGCGTCCTCCGGTCGAGCGGCTGCGCGACGGATTGCGTGTAGTGCTTGCGGGTCCGCCCAACGCCGGCAAGTCGACCCTGCTCAATGCACTCGTCGGACGCGACGCGGCAATCGTCTCGGCGATCGCGGGTACCACGCGCGACCGGATCGAGGCGCCGGTGGTTCGCGACGGCCTGGCGTGGCTGTTCATCGACACAGCGGGACTCAACGAAGCGCCGGGCGACGCGATCGAGGAAATCGGGATCGCGCGTGCACGCGACGCGCTTGCGTCCGCCGACATATTGCTGTGGCTCGATGACGTGCCGCCGCCCGATCATCCGGCGGCGCTGTGGATTCATGCGCGCTCGGACGAACCGGGGCGCGGGCTGGGGAGCGGCAAGGACCTGGCGCTTTCGGCAGTGACGGGCGAGGGGCTGGATGTCCTGTGGGAGCAGCTCGGCCGCATGGGTGCCGAGCTGCTGCCGCCGCCCGACATGGTCGCGCTCAACCACCGCCAGCGTGGCCTTTGTCTCGACGCAGCCGCGGCGCTGCGGCGGGCGAGCGGCCAGGCGGACCTGCTTCTTTTCGCCGAGGAGCTGCGCAGCGCGCGGATCGCCTTCGACGCGATCACCGGGCGCGCGGGAGTCGAGGCGATGCTCGACGCGCTGTTCGGCCGATTCTGCATCGGAAAATGAGATGTTCCACGTGGAACGCTTTTGACCTTCGCGTCCACAATCCCTAGCTGCATGGCCAT
>DATLJJ010000498.1:0-6137 GCA_035538975.1 Sphingomonas sp.
GACGCTGAGGCCGGTGACGCGGGTCAGCGCGCCCGCGATGTCGCCTTCGCCGGTGCGGGCGATGTCCTCGGTCGAGAGCACCGAGATGATCTGCGGCGTGGCGCGGACGGTGTTGGGGATGTGGCGGCCAACGACGACGATATCCCCGATGTCGCCCGTATCGACGCCGGGCGCCGAGACCTCGACTTCCTGCTGCGGCGCATCCGCCTCGCCCTGCGCGGGATCGGCCGGCTGCGGCGGAGTAGCCTGCGCCGGCTCGGTCGTGCCGCCGGCGGTCTGCGCGAGCGCGGCCGGGGAGACGAGCTGGGACGTCAGGAGAAGGAGCGTGGCATAGGCTAGGCGTCGCTGCATGGCCGTGTCATCCAGTCTGGTATTACGAGCAATGCCGGGGCGGCGGATCCCACCGCCCCGACATGGTTGCATTGATTGGCCTGCGGCCTCAGCGGCCTTGGCAGGCGAAGTAGACCGAGTTGAACTTCGGCGGGCCCTGATCCTGAAGCGCAGGGTTCGCGTCGCGGATCGTGGTGGGCGTGCCGCCCGGTGCCTCGCCCGCGACGAGGTTGATGCAGGCCACGCCGGTGGGGGTCTTCACGATGCCGTTGACGAAGTTGAAGTCGGCGCCGCCGCGCAGGCGGATGGCGGCCGGCGCATTCGCCGTCTGGATGAAGGTGAAGTTGGCGTAGCGCCCCCAGGTGCGGGGCAGCAGGTCCTCGGCGCCGTTCGAGTCGATCTCGGTCGAGAAGGAGTCGGCGGTAGCGCCCGAGACCTTCTGCGCCGCGATCGCGAACTGGATGAAGCCGCGCCAGCCGTTGTCGACGTCGAAGCCGTCGTCGTCGGCGCCGGTCACCGCGAAATACTTCAGGCTGCTGGTGCCGCCAAAGATCTCGATGCCGTCATCGGCCGAGTTGTGGCTCTGGATATGGTCGAGCACCGTACCCGAGCCCGTCGCGCCGAGGGTGAGGCCCTGCAGCTCGTTGCCGTCCGAGATGGCGATGCCGCTGTAGCGGATCTGGACATACGACATCTGGCCGCTGCTGTCGGCTTCGTCGGTGCCGCCGTAGAAGCGGCCGGTAACGCCCTCGATCGCCTGCTGGCAGGGCGTGCCGGTGCTGCCGCCGGTGCCGCTGGCGCAGACTGCGGTGGTCGAGCGGCCGAGCAGGATAATGCCGCCCCACTGGCCCTGGGTCGAATCGCTAACGCCATTGTTGGCGAGGTTCTGCTGCGACGTGAAGATGATCGGCGCGGCGCGCGTGCCGACCGCCATGATCTTCGAGCCGCGATTGACGAGCAGCAGATCGTTGGTCGCCTCGGTGGAGTCCGCGGCGATCACGACACCGGGCTCGATCGTCAGCGTCACGCCGGCGCCGCCGCTGGCGCCCTGATCGGTGCCGACCTCGGTCTGGCCACGCAGGCGATAGAAGACGCCGGCGATCTTCGGGAGCGTCAGGCTGGTGGTGATGCTGGCCGGCAGGCGGCAGGCGCGGAAAGTCTGCACCAGGCCGTCGTCGATCGTTCCGGTCGGGCACGCCGCCGCAGAGCCGCCGCTGCCAACCGCGGGCACCGCAGTGCAGGCCGCGCTGGCGCCGCCGAAATTGGCGGTGGTCGAGTTGCAGGTCCAGTCCTGGAAGGCAGTGTCGGTCGGACCGTTGAGCGCACCGGCATAGTTGGTGCTGGTGAAGAAGCTGCTGAGCGCCGACGGGTCCGTCGCGGTCGTCGCCGAGGTGGCGCTGGCAGGATAGATGCCGTTCACGACCGAACCGACGCCGTTGACGTTGTTGTTGGTACCCGCATTGACCACCGCGAGCTGCTGATCGGCGGTGATGGTGACGCCGCTCTGCGTGGTCACCGCAGCGAACTGCGCGGCGGTGATCGGCGACGGCGTCGGCGTGCCGGTCGGCGCGGGCGTGGGCGTCGGGGTCGGCTGGACGATCACAACGCTGCCCGCACCGGGCGAGGCCACATTGTCCGCGCCATTGCACGCGGAGAGCGCCGCAGAGGCAGCCGTCGTCATCAGAATAAGGCTAAGGCGTTGGAAGCTGGCCATAAATTCTCCGTTCCGGCGGGCCGCCGGGGTTTGCGCGGGTTCGAAACTTTTGCGGGATCGACTCGGCGTAACCCCCTGTCGGCCGCAGCGCCGCGCTAGGCGGCGTGCGTGACGGGAGTGTTGGAGATTGGAGAATCTTTGGAGACTCTCCTGTTACGGCTGTGTGACGATGCCCCGATCAGGGACGGCAGACAAAGGGCAGCGCGGCGGGCGGCGCTAAAGTCCCGCAGTCATCGCGACGCCGATGGTGACCGTGGCGACGCCGAGCAGCTGACGCAGCGTCAGCCCTTCGCGGAACAACCGATGGCCAGCCGCGGCCGCCATCGGCATCTCGACCACGCCCAGCGCGCGCACCGCCGCCGCGGGCGCGAGGTTGAGCGCCAGGAACCAGCCCGCCGAGGCGCACGCGCCGCAAAGCCCCGCCCCCAGCGATTCGCGCCAGCCGCGTATCACCGCAACCAGCGCAGGCCGGTCGCGTATCAGCAGGAACAGCGTCAGCACACCGGCCTGCACGGCCTGGACGATGGTGACGCTTGCGGTGGCGGCGAAGAAGGGATGGTCCGGCTCGAGCCGCAGCCCGGCGTGGCGGAAGGCGTTGAGCGCGAAGCCGAAGCAGAGGCCGGAGACGATGCCGAGCGCGACGCCCAGCGCAGGGTGCTTCGCGTTTGCGGCCTTGCGCGGCCAGACGAGGATGGCGAGGCCGATCGTGGTCAGCGCCACGCCCGACCAGCCGATCAGGCTCAGATTGTCGCCGAACACCGCCAGCCCGACGATGGCCGCCAGCGGCACCGAGCTCTGCTGCAACGCCGTGCCTACTGCGAATCCCGCATGATGCATGGCGGTCAGCAGCGCTGCGGTCGCCAGCACCTGCGCCAGCGCGCCGGCGAGCGCGGGCCACCAGAAGGCCCAGCCGAACTGCGGATGCAGGTCGTGGCTCATCGCCACGGCTACGAGCGTGAAGACAATCGAGAAGGGCAGGCCGAACAGGAAGCGGACCAGCGTCGCGCCCCAGGGACCAGTGCGCGACATCATTCCGCGCTGGAGCGCGTTGCGCCCGACCTGAAAGGCAGACGCGGCCACCGTCGCCGCGGCCCATAGCAATGCCATCCCTGCCCCTCCGGCGTACCCAGCAAAAAGCCCGCCGGTCACGGTGACCGACGGGCTTCGCTACATGGTGGGCGCGGCAAGGATTGAACTTGCGACCCCTGCGGTGTGAACACAGTGCTCTACCACTGAGCTACGCGCCCATTGCCCTTTCGGGCGAAACGGGAAGCGGGCCTTTAGGCGGCGCGCGCCGCGCTGTCCAGCCCTCTCGCCACCCGTTCCGGAAAATCAGTTCACCGAATCCTTCAGACCCTTGCCGGCCTTGAACTTGGGCTGGTTCGACGCCTTGATCGTCATTTCCTCGCCCGTGCGGGGATTGCGGCCGGTCGAAGCCTTGCGCTTGCTGACCGAGAAGGTGCCGAAACCGACCAGGCGGACTTCGTCACCCTTCTTGAGCGCGCCGGAGATCGCGTCGAAAACGGCTTCGACCGCCTTGCTGGCGTCGCCTTTCCCCAGGCCCGAAGTGTCGGCGACCTGCGCGATCAGCTCTTGCTTGTTCATCTTGCTGGGAACCCCCTAAATTTTGTTCGTTCGATGTGGAATCGAGTCGCGGCGGCAAGCCGGTGCGCCAGTCAGCACGCGACCGCCGCCGCTGTCAAAGCCTTTCCGGCGCGCGAAGCGCCGGACGGGCCCTGCTCAATGATGGACGGCGTCGCCGATCCCCGGCACCGGCGCGGGCGGCTGGGCCGCCAGTTCGTCGGCGTCGGTCCAGTCGATGGCGCTGAGCGGCTCGGTCAGAGCGAGGCGCAGCACTTCGTCGACATGCTTCACCGGAACGATCTCCAGCCCCTCACGGATGTTCGCGGGGATTTCGGCCAGATCCTTCTCGTTCTCGATCGGGATCAGCACGGTCTTGATGCCGCCGCGCAGCGCCGCGAGCAGCTTCTCCTTCAGACCGCCGATCGGCAGCACCCGGCCGCGCAGCGTAACCTCGCCGGTCATCGCCACATCCTTGCGCACCGCTACACCGGTGAGCGTGGAGACGAGCGACGTCACCAGCCCGATACCGGCCGACGGGCCGTCCTTGGGAACCGCGCCCTCGGGCAGATGGACGTGGATGTCCTTGCGCTGGAACAGGCTCGGCTTGATCCCATAGCTGGGGCTGCGCGCCTTGACGAAGCTGAAGGCGGCCTCGACCGATTCCTTCATCACGTCGCCCAGCTTGCCGGTGGTCTTGATGGCACCCTTGCCCGGCACGGTGACGCTTTCGATGGTCAGCAGCTCGCCGCCGACTTCGGTCCAGGCCAGCCCGGTGACCGCGCCGATCGAATGCTCCTCCTCGCCGATGCCGAAGCGATACTTCCGCACGCCGGCATATTCGTGGAGGTTCTCGGGCGTGACGGTGACCGACGTCTCCTTGCCTTCCAGGATCTTCCGAAGCGCCTTGCGCGCGAGCTTGGCGATCTCGCGCTCGAGTGTGCGGACGCCCGCTTCGCGGGTGTAATAGCGGATCAGGTCGCGCAGGCCTGCATTGGTGAGCGTGAACTCGCCTTCCTTCAGCCCGTGCGCGTCGATCTGCTTCGCGATCAGGTGGCGCTCGGCGATCTCGACCTTCTCGTCCTCGGTGTACCCCTCCAGCCGGATGATCTCCATGCGGTCCAGCAGCGGCTGGGGCAGGTTCAGCGAGTTCGCGGTGCACACGAACATCACATCCGAGAGATCGATGTCGATCTCCAGATAATGGTCGTTGAACTTGTTGTTCTGCTCGGGGTCGAGCACCTCGAGCAGCGCCGAGGCGGGATCGCCGCGGAAGTCCTGGCCGAGCTTGTCGATCTCGTTGAGCAGGAACAGCGGGTTCGAGGTGCCGGCCTTCTTGAGGTTCGACACGATCTTGCCCGGCAGCGAGCCGATGTAGGTGCGGCGATGGCCGCGGATCTCGGCCTCGTCGCGCACGCCGCCCAGCGACTGGCGGATGAACTCGCGCCCGGTCGCCTTCGCAATCGACTTGCCGAGCGAGGTCTTGCCCACGCCGGGAGGGCCGACGAGGCACAGGATCGGCCCCTTCAGCTTGTTGGTGCGTGCCTGGACCGCGAGATATTCGACGATCCGGTCCTTGACCTTCTCGAGCGCATAATGGTCCTCGTCGAGCACGCCCTGCGCCTCGGCGATGTCCTTCTTGAGCTTCGACTTCTTGCCCCAGGGCAGACCGAGCAGCACGTCGAGGTAGTTGCGCACCACCGTCGCCTCGGCGCTCATCGGCGCCATGGTCTTGAGCTTCTTGAGCTCGCCCTGCGCCTTGGCGCGCGCTTCCTTCGAGAGCTTGAGCGTGGCGATCTTCTGGGTCAGCTCGGCGACCTCATCGCCCTCGCCTTCCTCGCCCTCGTTGCCCAGCTCGCGCTGGATCGCCTTCAGCTGCTCGTTGAGGTAATATTCGCGCTGGGTCTTCTCCATCTGGCGCTTCACGCGGCTGCGGATCTTCTTTTCGACCTGCAGCACGCCCAGCTCGCCCTCCATGAAGGCGAAGACCATCTCGAGGCGCTTCTGGGGGTCCTTCTCGACCAGCAGCGACTGCTTGTCGGCGACCTTTACGGCGATGTTCGCGGCGACCGCGTCGGCGAGACGCGACGCTTCGTCGAGCTCGGCGAGCTGGACCGCGGTCTCGGCGGGCAGCTTGCGGTTGAGCTTGGCGTAATTCTCGAACTGCTCGACCACCGAGCGCATGAGCGCCTGCACCTCGGCGCCCTCGGTCGGAGCTTCCTCGACCGGGCTCACCGTGGCGGTGAGATAGCCGCCGGTCTCCTCGACCGAATCGAGCGTGCCGCGCTCCTTGCCCGCGACGAGCACGCGCACCGTGCCGTCCGGCAACTTGAGCAGCTGGAGCACTTCGGCCGACACGCCGGTGTCGTAGAGGTCCTCACGGCCGGGATCGTCCTCGGCGGGATCGAGCTGCGCGACGAGGAAGATCTCCTTGTCGTCGGCCATCGCGGCCTCGAGCGCCGCCACCGACTTGTCGCGCCCCACGAAGAGCGGCACGATCATGTGCGGGAAG
>DATLJJ010000499.1:0-3422 GCA_035538975.1 Sphingomonas sp.
TGGGGCAGGAAGAGCGCAGCGACCCGTTTCATCGCTCGCCTCCACTTCCATCACGAAACTCTCGCCCCCCTTCTGCCGCACCAGCTCGAGCCGCCAGCGCGCCCGGCCCACGCCCTCCACCGGCAGCGGTGTCGAAGGCGCCGAGGCCACGCGCCAGCGCGTCACTGCCGCCGAAGGCGCGGCGAGCGGATCGCTGCCCTCGCGCGCGGCGCGGCGCAGCAGCAGCGCGATCGTCCGCCCGCCTTCGGCCGCGAGCTGGAGGCGGCGCGTCGCGGTCATGTCCGCGCGCTTCGCCTCGCCGATCACGGCGCCGAGACCGCGGTGCCTGAGCCCTTCCTCCATGATCGCGAGCAGCTCGGCATCGTCGGCGGCTTCGGCATAGATCAGGCGCTTGTGGCTGAGCCCCACCTGCGACAGGCCGGGCGCGAACAGGTCGCGCCGGCGCACCACCCACAGCACCGGCCCCCAGGCACGCGCCGCGATGCCGGCAAGGAACAGCGTGGCCGCGCAATCGTCGGCCATGTCGGTGCCGACGGCGGCGACTTCGTGGAGTGCATCGAGCCGGAGCCCTCCGCTCGCGAGCCGCGAATCGAGCGCCTCGACTCCGAAGGGCAGCGCCGGCCGCCGACGGAAGCCGCCGGTCTCCATTGCGCGCAACTGCTCGCGGAGCTGGTTGAGGACGGCAGGATCGGGCATCGGCGACATCGACTCGGGAACGACAGTGTTCCCATTCTGTTCCGATGCGGGCAGGAGTCAATGATTCTCTTTTCGTTCTCCCTTGCACCGTTGCGTTCCTCCGCCGCGGGCCTAGTGTTCTGCCATCCTAAAGCACCCCCCGGGGGAAGCCATGATGATCCACAAGCCGCGCCTTGCGTTGATTGCCACCACGGCGCTTGCCGTCGCATCCGTTCCTGGAGCCGCAATGACTCGAACCCAGACCGCCCCTGCTCCCGCCGCCGCCGTCGACCCGGCGCCGCTGCTCGCCGAATGGACCGGACCGTTCGACGGCGTGCCCCCGTGGGACAAGATGCAGCCGGCGATGTTCCCGGCCGCGTTCGAGGCGGCGATGGCGAACGCGCGCGCCGAGATGCACAAGATCCGCGACAACCCTGCCGCGCCGACCTTCCAGAACACGATCGAGGCCAACGAACGATCGGGCGCGCAGATGAACCGGCTGTTCGCGATCTGGGGCGTCCATCAGAGCAACCTCGCCACCCCGCAGGTGCAGGCGATCGCGAAGGAATGGAGCCCCAGGCTCTCGGCCTTCTTCACCGAGATGAGCCTCGACCCGAAGATGTTCGCGCGAGTGAAGGCCGTCTATGACGCCCGCGCCACCGCGGGGCTCGACGCGCGGCAGATGCGGCTGCTCGAGCGGACCTATCGCGACTATGTCACCTCGGGCGCGCTGCTCGACGAGGCGGGCAAGGCCGAGGTCAAGCGGATCAACCAGTCGCTGGCGCAGGCCTATACCGAGTTCAGCCGCCGCGTGCTGGCCGACGAGGAGACCGCGATCCTGCTCGACAGCGAGGCCGATCTCGCCGGCCTCTCCGACAGCTTCAGGGCGAGCCTGGCCGAGGAGGCGAAGGCGCGCGGAGCGGCGGGCAAATGGGCGATCAAGAACACCCGCTCCTCGGTCCAGCCCTTCCTGATGTATTCGACCAACCGGGCGCTGCGCGAGAAGGTCTACAACGCCTTCATCAACCGCGGCGACAATGGCGACGCCAACGACACCAACGCCGTGATCGCCGAGATCCTCAAGCTCCGGCAGGAGCGCGCGAAGCTGCTCGGGTTCAAGACCCATGCCTGGTACCGCATGGACGACACCATGGCCGAGACCCCCGACAACGCCATGAAGCTGATGATGGCGGTGTGGCCCGCGGCGGTGGCGCGGGTACGCGAGGAAGTGGCCGACATGCAGGCGCTCGCCGATCAGGAGAAGGCCGGCATCACCGTCGCGCCCTGGGACTATCGCTTCTACGCCGAGAAGGTCCGCAAGGCGAAGTACGACCTCGACGAGAACGAAGTGAAGCCGTACCTGCAGCTCGACACCATCCTGCAGGGCGCCTTCTGGGCCGCGGGGCAGCTCTACGACCTCGACTTCAAGGAGAATACGGGGACGATCCCCGTCTTCCACCCCGACGTCCGCACCTTCCTGGTCACCAGCCGCAAGGACGGCAGCACGGTCGGCGTCTTCTACTTCGACGGCTATGCCCGGTCGGGAAAGCGATCGGGCGCCTGGGCGACGAGCTATCGCATCCGCAGCGGACTGCTCGGCGACCGGATCGTGCTCGCGAGCAACAACAACAACTTCACCAAGGGCGGCGCGGGCCAGCCGACGCTGATCAGCATCGACGACGCGACCACGCTGTTCCACGAGTTCGGCCATGCGATCCACAGCCTGCTCGGCAACGTCTATTACCCCGGGCTCGCCGGCACCCCGCGCGACTTCGTGGAATATCCGAGCCAGGTGAACGAGAACTGGCTGCTCACCCCCGAAGTGCTCAGCCGCTTCGCCAAACACTACCAGACCGGCGCGCCCATCCCCGCCGGACTGGTGGCGAAGATCGAGAAGGCCCAGACCTTCAACCAGGGCTTCGACACGGTGGAGTATCTCTCCTCGGCGATCGTCGACATGAAGCTCCACGACCGCGAGACGCCGGTGACCGACCCCGATGCCTTCGAGCGCGAGACGCTCGCGAGCATCGGCATGCCGAAGGAGATCGTGATGCGGCACCGGCTGCCGCAGTTCAATCACCTCTTCTCGAGCGACGCCTATTCGGCGGGCTATTATTCCTACCTCTGGTCCGAGACGATGGACGCCGACACCTGGGCGGCGTTCGAGGAGACCGGCAACGTCTGGGACAAGCCGACCGCCGACCGCTTCCGCACCACGCTGCTTTCGACGGGCAACGAGACCGACCGCAAGGAAGCGTACCGCGCCTTCCGCGGGCGCGACCCGGACGTGAAGGCGCTGTTCAGTCGGCGGGGCTTCCCGACCGAGTGACCTCGCCGCCGGCCGCGGCGCGATCGAGCAGGTCGTCGGTCACTTCGAGCAGCAGCAGCGGCTCGTGCGCGGTATCGGCGATGGCATCGGTGAAGGCGGCGCGGGTTTCGGGCTCGTCATAGGCCATGCGGGCGTCGAAGGCGCGCTGCCAGGTGGCGCGATCGGGCCATTCGGCGATGCCGATGAAGCGCGTCCCCGGTCCGCCGTCCGCCGCGTCGCGGTGGAGGCGCGAGCCGAGCGAGCCGTAGCGCGCCCGGATCAACTCGGTGCCGCGGCGCCACGCGGCGCGGAACTGCGCCTCCTTGCCGGGATGGACTCGCCACCAATAGGCCGCGACGAACATGGCATTGCCTCCGTCTCCTGTGCGGGAGGAATGCGCGGGGGAGAGGGAAGGTCCGCGGGTGCCCGGGGTTCCGCG
>DATLJJ010000500.1:0-15323 GCA_035538975.1 Sphingomonas sp.
GGCCAGCGTGAACAGCGCGACGAGCAGGTGCGTGGCGAGCCGCAGATGGCTCACGTCGGTGCGCACGCTGAGTCCCGACTTGACCATCCACCAGCCGATCGCGCCCTGGAACCCGCCGAGCGCGAGCAGCGCGACGAGCCGCCAGCCGAACCCCTTGGGAATCTGCCGCTTGATCGCGAACCAGAGGAGCGGGAGCGCGAAGGCCAGCCCGATCAGCCGGCCGAGCAGCCGGTGGAAATATTCCCAGAAGAAGATCGCCTTGAACCCGGCGAGCGTCATGCCCTGGTTGAGCTGCTGATACTCGGGGATGCGCTTGTAATTATCGAACTCGGCCTGCCACTGCGCGTCGTTGAGCGGCGGGATCGCGCCCGAGATCGGCTTCCACTGGGTGATCGACAGCCCGGACTCGGTGAGCCGCGTGATGCCGCCGACCACCACCATCACCACGATCAGCGCGGCGACCACGAAAAGCCAGTTGGCGAGCGCGCGGGGTCGGGTGGCGGCAGGCGGAGTCGTCATCTTGAGCACGGGATGCGTTTACCGGGGGGGAGGGGGTATTGCCAGCCAAGAGAGGCCGGCAAGACGCCGTGGGCGTTCAATTTTCGGGCAGTTGCGGCGGTGCCGGTGGCGCGGGGCGCTTCATCGCGAGGTCGATCAGCGTCTCGAGCTGGATCAGCCGTTCGCGGGTTTCGATCGAGTGGCGGCGCGCCTCCTCGGCGACGGTGAGCGCCTGCTCGACCTTGTACTGGAGAAGCGTGACCTGCTGGAGCGCGCGCAGCGCGTCGGTCCAGAAACTCATTGCACCTTGCCACTCGAAAGCACGGCACGCAGCGCATCCCAGTCGATGTCGGTGCGCGCGAGCAGCTCCTCGCGCACCCTGGCGCGATAGGCTTCCTCGTCGAATGCGTCGGCATGAGCCTCGGCCGCCTCGAGCGCGGCAAAGGCCTTTTCGGTGCGCGCATTGGTGGCTTCGAGCTGCGCGAGCAGGTCGCGCATCAGCAATTTCTCGACTTCGGTCGGTTCGGAATAGCGCTCGGCGGCCGTGCGCATGAAGTCGCTGACGGTCATGTCCGCCGCAGCCGCATTGGCCGCGATCCGCCGCTTCTCGGCGGGCGAGACCAGCACGACGACGCGGCTGGAGCGCGGATCGGAAAGCTGGGTAGCCATGTGCATGTACATAACATGCACATGGCGGCGTTTCAACGGCTAGGCCCGCGCCCCGCCCTCGACCGCGCTCTCGTTGTACCGCAGCGCCTTGAGCACCGTGTCGACGATGTGCTCGGCGTTGAGCCCCGCTTCGTCGTACTGCTTCTCGGGCTTGTCCTGGTCCTGGAAAACGTCGGGCAGCCGCATCGTGCGCAGCTTCAGCCCCGAGTCGATCAGCCCCAGGTCGCTCGCCAGCGTGAGCACATGCGCGCCCAGCCCGCCGATCGAGCCTTCCTCGATCGTGATCGCAACTTCATGGCTGGTCAGCAGTCGGCGGATCAGCGCCTCGTCGAGCGGCTTGGCGAAGCGCAGGTCGGCGACGGTGGTCGAAAGGCCGCGCGCGTCGAGCGCATCGGCCGCCTTCATCGCTTCGCCCAGCCGCGTGCCGAGCGACAGGATCGCCACGCTCTTGCCCTCGCGCACCACGCGGCCCTTGCCGATCTCGAGCCGCTGCGGAACCGCGGGCAGTTCGAGGCCCACGCCGTTGCCGCGCGGGTAGCGCAGCGCGATCGGTCCGCTGTCGTGGAGTGCGGCGGTGTGCGTCATATGGACCAGCTCGGCCTCGTCGGCGGCGGCCATCACGACGAAGTTCGGCAAGCTCGCGAGATAGGTGACGTCGAAGCTGCCGGCGTGCGTCGCGCCGTCGGCACCAACCAGCCCCGCGCGGTCGATCGCGAAGCGAACCGGCAGGTTCTGGATCGCGACGTCATGGACCACCTGGTCGTACGCGCGCTGCAGAAAGGTCGAATAGATCGCGCAGAACGGCCGCATGCCTTGCGCGGCGAGCCCTGCCGCAAAGGTGACGGCGTGTTGCTCGGCGATGCCGACGTCGAAGCAGCGCTCCGGATAGACCTGCTGGAACTTGTCGAGCCCCGTGCCCGAAGGCATCGCCGCCGTGATCGCGCAGACATTGGGGTCGCGCCCGGCCTCGGCGAGCAGCGCTTGCGCGAAGACATTGGTATAGCTCGGCGGCCCCGGAGGCGCCTTGGCCTGCGCGCCGGTGATCACGTCGAACTTCTGGACGCCGTGGTACTTGTCCGCCGCCGCCTCGGCAGGGGCATAGCCCTTGCCCTTCTTGGTGACGACATGGACGAGGATCGGGCCATGCTCGCCGTCGCGGACGTTCTCGAGCACCGGGATCAGATGGTCGAGGTTGTGGCCGTCGATCGGGCCGACGTAATAGAAGCCCAGCTCCTCGAACAGCGTGCCGCCGGTCGCCATGCCGCGGGCATATTCCTCGGCCTTTTGCGCGGCGTCGTGCGCGCGGCGCGAGATGCGGCGGATCGCGCGCTTGGCGAAGTTGCGCAGACCCAGATAGTTGGACGAGGAGACCGTGCGCGCAAGATAGGCCGAGAGTCCGCCCACCGGCGGCGCGATCGACATGTCGTTGTCGTTGAGGATCACGATCAGCCGGTTGCCCGCGGCCTCGGCGTTGTTCATCGCCTCATAGGCCATGCCCGCGCTCATCGCGCCGTCGCCGATCACGGCGATCGCCTTGCCCGGCTGGCCGGCGATCTTGTTGGCGACCGCGAAGCCGAGCGCGGCCGAGATCGACGTCGAGCTGTGCGCCGCACCGAACGGGTCGTATTCGCTCTCGCTGCGCTTGGTGAAGCCCGAGAGCCCGCCGCCCTGGCGCAGCGTGCGGATGCGGCTGCGCCGGCCGGTCAGGATCTTGTGCGGATAGCATTGATGCCCGACGTCCCAGATCAGCTTGTCCGCCGGCGTGTCGAACACATAATGAATCGCGACGGTGAGCTCGACCACGCCCAGTCCCGAACCCAGATGCCCGCCGGTGGTGCCCACTGCAGAGATGGTCTCTGCGCGCAGCTCGTCGGCGAGCTGGCGGAGCTGCCTGGGATCGAGCTTGCGGAGGTCCTTGGGCGTCTCGACGCTGTCGAGCAGCGGCGTGTTCGGAAGATCAGCCATTCGACCGCCCTTACTCCTCAAGACTTATGGTGTCGATTGCCGGCGCTCATCCGGCGGCACGCCTCGTCGCAGGCCGCGCTGCGCGGGTCATGAGCAAAAGCTGAGATTTCGGTGAGCGCAGCTGCCGCTCACTCGCAGTCGGAGCACTTTCCCCGGACCTCGATCACCGGCCGCTCGGGTGAGAAGCCCGCGTGCCGGGCAGCGGCGCGCACGGTCTTCGTGATCGAATCGTCGTCGATGTGCGTGGTCTGGCCGCAGCTGTCGCAGACCAGAAAGATGCAGTCGTGCAGGCAATCGGGATGCGCGTTGGCGACATAGGCGTTGGCGCTCTCGACGCGCCGCGCGAGGTTGGCGCCGACGAACAGGTCGAGGATGCGATAGACGCTGTTCGCGGCGACTCGGCGTCCCTCGGCCCGGGAGACCGCCTCGGCGATGTCATAGGCCGAGGCGGGCTTCTCGAACCCGGCCAGCGCCTCAAACACGCGCTCGCGCATCGAAGTCCACTGCTCCCCGGCCTTCTCCAGCGTCACCTGCGCGGCGCGGGTCAGGTCGGTGCCGTGATGCTCGTGATGATCGTGCGCGTGCATGAGCCAGATTTAGGCGCGCAGGGGCTCCCGGGCAAGGAGCGTGTCAGTAGGTTGCGCGCCGATTCAGATCGTGGCCCAGCGCCACGATGCTGACGCCGACCAGCGTCCAGAAGGTCTCGAATCCGCCGTGCGGCAGGCTGAGCGCGCCCGCCATGATGCCGATGCCGAACGCGCCGACCACCGCCGGCATCATATAGCCGTGCGAATAGACGCCCTTGCCCAGCGCGAGCACGCCGAAGGCGATCGCAAGCGTGAGGCCGATTTCGTGGATCGCCGGATGCACCAGCGCGCCTGCGGAGGACAGCACGGTCAGCAGCAGCGTCGTCGCCATGCAATGGACAAGGCACAGACCGCTCACTCCCATCGCAATGCGATCGAAGCGCGCATCGATACCACCCCAGAATCGGGTCAGCGGGAGACTCACCGGCATGGGCGTGCATATAGACGCGATCAGGTCAGGGTACAACATATCATCCGCACATTATCTGCGCGGCGCTGCGACCCTTGGGCGAGGGGCGAAAAGAAGCGGTAAAAGGGAGGAAGCAGGTAGGCCGGGTGACGCTCTAGGGTACGCCACCCGGCCACGCCTGCGAACCTTCCATTTAGGAAGGGTGCCGCCCGCCAGCCATCGCACTTGCGCCGGGTCGAGGGCACAGTGCGATGGCTTGTGCGGACGTCACGCGGGCGATCCGTGACTCTGGCCGAAATAATGCGCCTGGGCGGCGTCGGTGGCGTTCACTGCCAGGACCGAGCGCGCGTCCGCCGCCGAGCGGAGTCTGCCCTTGCGATCCGACGCCGCGTCGAGCACGCGGTCGAGCAGCGCCTGGCCCTCTTCCCACCAGCCGATGCCCGATGCGGCGTTGAGATGCCCCTGCGGCCCGGCATCGACGAACAGGCTCCCCCAGCCCCCCGCCAGCTCGCGCGCCTTTTCCGACGAGATCCAGGGGTCGTCGCTGCTCGCGACGACGATCGACGGGAAGGGCAAGGACCGCCGCGGCGTCGGGCCGAAGCCGGCAAGCTCGGGGCGCACGCCTTCGCGGTCAACGTCTGCGGGCGCGACCAGCAGCGCGCCGGCGACCGGCCAGGCGAAGGGCTGGCCGGAGAGCTCGGCCCACCATGCGACGGCGAGGCAGCCGAGGCTATGCGCGGCGAGCACCACCGGCGCCTGCGCCGTTCGAATCGCCTGGTCGAGCTTGGTCACCCAGGAATTGCGATGCGGCGAATCCCACATGCCGAGCTCGACCCGGTGGGTGTCGGTGCGTGAGTCCTCCCACAGCGTCTGCCAGTGCGAGGGGCCCGAGCCGCCAAGGCCCGGGACAGTGAGGACGACGGGGGAATGTTCGTCCAGAGGCGAGAAGATGGACATATATCCGCTCCACGGGAGGGGATGGCCGGAGCCTCCATTTAATTCCCATCAATATAATAGGCAATACCGCTGCGCCCGATTTTGCAGCCCTGTGCGCCGAAGCGAGTTGCAGCGGCGTCGGGCCGAAAGCCGCCCTTGCAATGCAGGATTCCGCTTGCCCCGGACGCTCCATGAACCGTCCGGCACGAGCATTCGCGTTCCGCGAAAACCCTGCGGAGGGTGTGCACTTTGTCCACGTCCGGCGTGTCCACTTCCAGCGTGCTCCGGCCTCGGTCGACAGGATTGCGGGCGCGGAGTGCCGCACCTAAAGGACCGGGCATGGCCAAGCTCCGCGCCGATCAGATGCTCGTCGACCGCGGCCTCGCCGAAAGCCGCACGCGCGCGCAGGCGCTGATCATGGCGGGGCTCGTCTTCGCGGGCGAGCGCAAGGTGGAGAAGCCGGGCCAGACCTTGCCCGATGACGCGGCGATCGAAGTCCGCGGGCGTGACCATCCCTGGGTGTCGCGCGGCGGAATCAAGCTCGCGCACGCGCTCGACCATTTCGGCTGGGACGTCACCGGCGCCGTGGCGATCGACGTCGGCTCGTCGACCGGCGGCTTCACCGACGTGCTGCTCACCCGCGGCGCCGCGCGCGTCTATGCCGTCGACAGCGGCACCAACCAGCTGGCGTGGAAGCTGCGCCAGGATCCGCGCGTGATCGTCCACGAACAGACCAGCGCCCGCATCCTCACCGACGCGCACATCCCCGAGCCGGTCGACCTGATCGTGTGCGATGCGAGCTTCATCGGCCTCGCCAAGGTGCTCGAAGTGCCGTTCCGCTTCGCGAAGGCGGACGCGCGGCTCGCGGCATTGATCAAGCCGCAGTTCGAGGCAGGGCGCGAGGAAGTGGGCAAGGGCGGAGTAGTGCGCGACGCGCAAGTGCACGCACGCGTCTGCCACGAAGTCGCCGATTGGGTGTCGGCGCAGGGCTGGACCGTCATCGGCATCACCGAAAGCCCGATCACCGGCCCCGAAGGCAATGTCGAGTTTCTCATCGCGGCACAGCGCGGCTGAACCTGCGCTTTTGCAGAATTGCGAAACTTCATATTAGGTCGCCCCGGATCGGGGCCCGAGCGCATGCTGGTGGCCGAGGAGGGGGGACAAGTTGAGCGAAATCGCGTCCAAGGGTCAGTTGCGTCTTGCCTATCTTCGCTGGGCGATAGTGACAGTGCCGTTCATTCTGCTGCTGGGCTTCGCGTCCGGCAGGCTCGCGCCTTCGGGAAGCGAGAACCCGTGGTTCGTCCGGCTCGCCAAACCGGCGATCATGCCGCCCGACTGGGCCTTCCCCGTCGCCTGGACGATCATCTATGTATTGCTGGGATTGGCGCTCGCGATGGTGCTCAACGCACGCGGAGCGCGGGGGCGTGGGGCGGCGCTGGCGGTCTTCGTGCTGCAGATGGCGATCAACCTCGCCTGGTCGCCTGTGTTCTTCGGCCTGCACCAGGTCGCCATCGCGCTCGGCATGATCGCGGCGCTGATCGTGCTGGTGGCGGTGACCGCACTGCTCTTCTGGCGCGTGCGCAAGGGTGCGGCGCTGCTTTTGCTCCCCTATCTGGCGTGGCTGGGCTTCGCCGGGGTGCTGCTTTACGAGATCGATCGGCTCAATCCCGACGCGGCAAGCCTTGTGCTCGGGCGTCCGGCAGACCAAATGCAGATTCAGTAACCAGTCGATTGGAATTTCGAGATGCAGACCGACAACCGCCTGTTCGACGATTTCGTGAAGTTCGTGAACGGCGCGGCGGGCACCTTCGCCGGCATGGCGCGCGAGACCGAGTCCGCGGCGCGCGAGCGTGCGCGCGAATGGATCGGCGGACTGGACTTCGTGAGCCGCGACGAGTTCGAGGCCGTGAAGGCGATGGCGGCGGCGGCGCGTGACGAGGCCGATGCGCTCAAGGCGCGCCTTGCGGCGCTCGAGGCGCAGCTTGCGGCCAAGCCCGCTGCGGCACCGCGCGCGAAGAAGCCCCAGGGCGACGCCTGAGCCATAGAATCGACTCACTTCTTGTCCACAGCTTTTCGACAGGCTTACGAACCGCGCGCTTGTGCCGCGGGAACACGGTTGGCAGGACACCGTTCATCCTGTTCGGCGGTGTGGAGGTATTGATGCTCGACGAAGCGGAATTTGACCGCGACGACGCTGCCCCCATCGACATGCTGGAGAATTACTTCGCCGCGCATGGCTGGACCTATGAGCGTGAAGACGAAGAGATCGTCGCAAAGGTAAAGGGCAGCTGGACCGAATATGAGCTTCGCGCGATCTGGCGCGAGGACGACGGCGTGCTGCAGTTCCTCGCCTTCCCCGACATCCGCGTTCCCGACGAGCGCCGCGCCTCGATCTACGAGACCATCGGGCTGGTCAACGAACAGCTGTGGATCGGCCATTTCGAGCTCTGGTCGGCGAGCGGCATCCTGCTCTTCCGTCACGCCGCGATGATCGACGGCGCGGGCGAGCCGACGCTGACGCTCAACCAGGCGGAGCTGGTGGTGGAGAGCGCGATCGACGAGTGCGAGCGCTTCTATCCGGTGTTCCAGTTCGTGCTGTGGGGCGGCAAGACCCCCGCCGACGCGATCGCCGCGGCGCTGATCGAAACGCAGGGCGAGGCGTGAGCGCAGCGCTCGCCGGAGCGCTCTGGCTCGTCGGCTGCGGCAACATGGGCGGGGCGATGCTCCGCCGCTGGATCGAAAGCGGCGCCGTGGATCCGGAGCGCGTCTTCGTCCTCAACCGCCACGACCGCGAGCTGCCCGCCGGAGTGCGGCAGGGCAGGGCCTTTCCGGACGAGCCGGCGCCGGCCTTCGTCATGCTGGGGATGAAGCCGCAGCAGCTCGGCGATATCCCGATCATCCCCGCCGCGCCCGGCGCGACGCTGATCTCGATCCTCGCCGGCGTGGAGACCGCGACACTGGCCGCGCGCTATCCGGAGCATCGCATCGTCCGCGCCATGCCCAATCTGCCGGTGGCGCTGGGCAAGGGCGTGGTCGCGCTCCACGGCGCACAGTCGGACGCGATCGACGCGTTGATGGCCCCGCTCGGGCTGGTCGAGTGGATCGCCGAGGAAGCGCAGTTCGATGCTGTCACCGCGCTCGCGGGGTGCGGCCCGGGCTTCGTCTATCGCTTCATCGATGCGCTCGCCGACGCCGGCGCCGCGCTCGGCCTTCCCGCCGATCAGGCCGCCCGGCTCGCGGTGGCGACGGTGGAGGGTGCCGGACTGCTCGCCGCGCAATCGCCCGACTCTCCGGCCGCGCTGGCGGACAAGGTCGCGAGCCCCGGCGGCTCGACCCGCGAGGGGCTGAACGTGCTCGACCGGGACGGTGCGCTCAAGACGCTGCTCCGCGAGACGCTTGCCGCCTCCGAGCGGCGCAACGCCGAAATGGCCGCCGCCGCGCGCGGCTGACGCGCGGCCCTTCGCCATACGACGATCCGCGGAACGCCCGCCCGCGCGGTTTGTTTTGAGTCCGACTCTTTCACCCACGGACAGTTCACGGGAGGCGGACATGGCGACCACCACGGCGACGCGCGACAGCAAGGGACGGTTCAAGGCTTCGTCGTCTTCGGGTTCGAAGAGCAGCAACGGTCGCAACGGCGGCGGCGGTCTGGGCATGATGGCCGGCGCAGTCGCCGGCGGGGCGGCGCTCGGCATCCTCGCGATGCTCGGCCGCAAGGCCGTGGTGCAGGCGCCGACCGCGCTCGCCGGCAATTGGGACGAGGCGCTCGCCGCGGAGCATCAGGCGGTGCTCAAGCTGTTCGACGCGCTCGAGGCGACCGACGAAAAGTCGACGCTCAAGCGCAACATGGGCCTCACGCACCTGAAGCACGCGCTGCTCAAGCACGCGGTCGAGGAAGAGAATGTGATCTACCCCGCGCTCCGCGAGATCGGTCAGCGCGACGCAGCCGACGCGCTCACCAAGGAGCACGGCTATGTGAAGCAGTATCTCTACGAGCTGGAGACCACGCCAACGGCCTCGCCCGACTGGGTCGCCAAGATCCGCCAGTTCCGCGCGGACATCGAGAAGCACATGCAGGAGGAGGAAACGCGCCTCTTCCCGATGCTGCGCGAGCAGCTGAGCGACGAGAAGAACAAGCTGCTCACCACCGCGATGAACAAGGAAGGGTTCAAGGTCGCGTGAACCCCGCGGTCGGGACGAGGGCGCTCAGCGGCGCCCGAGTCCCGATACGCGCGCTTTCTCGACATCTGGCACCAGCCCCTCGAGAACGGCCCAGAAGCCGCCCACGGCGCCTTGGCCCGCGCTCGAATAGGCGGCGGACATCTTTTCGCGCAGCGCGTCGAACAGCTCGGCTTCCAGCGCCGCGCCGGCCGGGGTGAGCCGCAGCAGCCGCTGACGGCGGTCGCGCTCCCCCGTGCGCGTCTCGACCAGCCCACGCTCCGAAAGCTCGCCCAGCACGCGGCCCAGTGACTGCTTGGTGATCGCGAGGATCGAAAGCAGCTCGCTCACCGTCAGGTCCGGCTTGCGCGCGATGAAATAGAGCGCCCGGTGGTGCGCGCGGCCCAGCCCCTGCCTGGCCAGCCCCGCGTCGATCGAGCGAGTGAGATTGGCATAGCCGAAATAGAGCAGCTCGATGCCCCGGCGGATCTCGGGCTCGCGCAGGAACAGCGGCGATGCAGGAATTGTGGCAGCCATGTTGACCATTCTAGCCCTCGGGCCTAGTCGTCCGCAAGCCGATCCGGCCCAGAGTCGCCGGCGATGTCGGGAAAGGTGACATGGAAGATACAACGATCCTGGATTTCGAGTTCGAAGCGCACGCCCACCCGGTGGCCGAAGCCGACCGCGCCGCGCTCCTCGCCAATCCCGGCTTCGGCAAGATCTTCACCGATCACATGGCGGTGATCCGCTATACCGAGGGCAAGGGCTGGCACGACGCGCGCATCGAGCCACGCCGCCCGATCCAGATCGATCCCGCCTGCGCGGTGCTCCATTATGCGCAGGAGATCTTCGAGGGCCTCAAGGCCTATCGCACGCCGGACGGCGGCGCCGCGCTGTTCCGCGCCGAGGCCAATGCGCGCCGCTTCGTCGAATCCGCCGAGCGGCTCGCGATGCCGCCGCTGCCCGAGGCGATGTTCCTCAATTCGATCCGCGAGCTCGTCCGCGTCGACCGCGACTGGATTCCGGGTAGCGAGGGCGCTTCGCTCTATCTGCGCCCCTTCATGTTCGCGAGCGAGACCTTCCTGGGCGTGCGCCCGGCGAAGGAGTATCTCTATATGGTGATCGCCTCGCCGGCGGGCGCCTATTTCAAGGGCGGCGCGCCTTCGGTGACGCTGTGGGTCTCCGAGCACTACACCCGCGCGGCACCGGGCGGCACCGGCGCTGCCAAGTGCGGGGGCAACTATGCCGCGAGCCTCGTCGCGCAGGCCGAGGCGATCGAGAAGGAGTGCGACCAGGTCGTGTTCCTCGACGCGGTCGAGAACCGCTATGTCGAGGAGCTGGGGGGCATGAACGTGTTCTTCGTTTTCGACGACGGTTCGGTGATCACACCGCCGCTGGGCGGAACGATCCTGCCCGGCATCACGCGCGAATCGCTGCTCACCCTGGCGCGCGCCGAAGGCATCGATATCCGCGAGGAGCGCTACAGCATCGACCAGTGGAAGGCCGATGCTGCCTCGGGCAAGCTGCGCGAGGCCTTCGCCTGCGGCACCGCCGCGGTGGTGACCCCGATCGGTCGCGTGCGCGGTACGGACTTCGATTTCGCCATCGGCAACGGCGGCCCGGGCATACTCACCGGCAAGCTCCGCGAGCAGCTCGTCGCGATCCAGCGCGGAACCGCGCCCGATCCGCACGGCTGGGTTGAACGGCTGTTCTAGGCGGCTATAAGCCGCCGCTCGTTGGGGCGTCGCCAAGTGGTAAGGCAACGGTTTTTGGTACCGTCATTCGCAGGTTCGAATCCTGCCGCCCCAGCCAGTTTTCGCTTAGCGCGCTGATTCTACACGCAATATTGATCGGATAGCCGCGGTGTGCGCCGCAGCTGCTCCAATGGCGTGGAAGGACCGTTCGCAATGGGCGCGACCACCAACATCTTTCGTCGCGGCGCCGTCTATTATTTCCGGCGCCAGCTGCGCTGGCCCGATGGCGCGATTCAAGGTATTTGCGTCAGCTTGCGCACAAGGCGCCTGGCAGAAGCCAGGCAGCGCGACCCGACTAGCCGCGTGCTGCGAAAACCTTCGCAGGAGGCTGGCCATGTTGATGACTCGCAAATCCCCGTCCACCGAACAGCGGCGCGAGATCTTCGCGCGCGAGGTGGCGCTTGACCTTGAGGCAATCGAGGCCCTCGAGTGCGCCATTCAAAACAGGCCAAACGACGACATCCGCCCCCAGATTTACGCAGATTGCCTTAGTCGCGATCTGGAGACGATGTCCGCCCTTTGCCAGGGCTGGCTGGCCTCTGGCCCACCAGATCCGGAGCATTACGACAGCCTTGAGGACTATCTCGCCCTCGAGTTCGGGCGATCGCTGGATGCGCTTGAGCTGATCCTTGTATTTGGGGGTTGGGCGGCTCGCTCGAACATGTCCGCGACGCGGTACGGTACGGCGCTGAAAGCGCGCTGCACGCGGTTGGCGCAGAGATTACCGGCGGCAATTGCTTTGCTGCGACGAAGGTCCTCTGCACCGCGAAAAGGGAAGCGATCGACGATTATCGTCACCAAATCGAGCGCCCTGGACACCTTCGCCAATATCAGTGAGGTAAAGGTCGATCAGACCGTCGGGAAACTCCATCAAAACACCTTCTAAGTCGTCTCAGGATCACGGCGTTAGCTGGGTTGCCGCAATGTCTGCAATCGGGGCGTGAGCTGCCATTCAGCGAGGAAAGTTCGCGATCGGCAGCTATCCATGATTCCGCCCCAAAGGCGCACCGTCAGAAATCGGCCCTTTTCTGCCATTCGGGACGAGTTGCCGCTATGCGCCCTGTTTGCGGCCATTCCCCCTGCGAGCGGCTCATCCCGAAGACGTCGTTTGTCCAGCTCGCACGGGGCAGTGGCTTGGGTCGTCCGGACTCTAGTCCACCCGAAAACCAGAGGCCGGTCGAAGCGCGGACGGCCAAAGCGGCTAGAACAGCTTTCTGAGCGTAAGCGTGGCGGTCCGCCCGACCGGATCGAGATAGTCGGGCTGGAAGCGATTGGGGAGCACTCCGTGTCGATCCCGCACATGCTGGTGCGCGTCCGTCAGGTTGCTGATGTCGAGCCCGAGCCGCAATCGGCGTGCCCATTCCTCCTGCTTGAGCAGACTGCCGAGCGCGACATAGGCGCCCATGTTGAGCTTGAAGATCGACGAGAAGCGCAGGTCGCCGGCGGGATCAGGGCTGCGCACACGATTGGGCGATTGGTACCAGGCGTCGAACTTCAGCCCGTGGCCAAGATAATTCACGCCGGCGTAGGCATAGCCATAGGCCCGGGGCACGCCCCAGCCGCGCACCGTGTCGCCGCGCAGCAGGTCGAGTTCGGGCGTGCCGGGGCGCAACTGCAGCCGGTCCGAGAAGCGGATGCTGGGGCCGATGCCGGCATAATAGCTCGCCTGCGCGGGACCGGCGCCCTTGGTGCCGGGGGGAGGCGGCGGCGGCGTCTTGCCGAATTTTCCGTAGGCGCTGACGGTGAGGTTCAGCGTGCGCTGGCGCTGCACGGCGAAGTTGATCGGCTGGTAGGTGACCGACGTGAGCCGCCCGGCGGAGTCGCGGATAAACAGATCGGGCAGCAGGGCCCCGGTCTGCGGCGTGATCGCATAGACGGTGCCCGTCTGGCCGCGGATCGTTGCCGCCTCATAGGTCACCGCCAGCCGCATTTCGGGCAAAGGCGTGAGCGAGAGAGTAAGCGAGCGGATCGTCCGGCGCTCGGCGGCGAGGTCGGGATTGCCCCCCTGGATCACCGTGACGAGCTCGGTGCGCCCGTTCCCGAAATCGAAAACCGGGACGTTGGGAACGCGCGTCACGGGGGTGGACTGCTGCGTCATGTCGGGCGCGGCGGCGCTGTGCTTGACGGTGGCGAGCAGTTGCACGTCCTTCAGCGGCCCCCAGCTCAGGCCATAGGTCGTGTCGTGCAACGCGCCGAAACCCCCGACTTCGCGCGCATTGACCGACGCGTTCACCGAAAGCTCACCGATAAAGCCGAGCACGCGCTGGCGCCTGGATGCCAGCGGCGCCTCGAGCGCGATGCCCGCCTCCGCTCGGGCCCGGCCCATGCGCAGGTCGGAGGGGTTGGGACCCACCGAAGAGGAAGCGGCGGCCGTCCGCCCCGCCTCCGCGGTCGCCGTCACGACCACGCCGCCGGCCGGGAGGCGGATCGGCGTGTTGGTGATCACAGCCTTCACCTCCGCGGTGCGGACGCGCAGCCTCGTCCGGTCAACCAGCCGCGCCAAAAGCAGGGATGGATCGAGCGGCGAGAAGGGGTCGGCGCCCGCGGCGATCGCCCGGTTGGCTGCGTCCGGCGAAATGCCGAGCTCGGTGCGGGCATCGGTCTGCTTCTGGTCGAGCGCGCCGGTCAGGTCCCAGCGCCATCCGGCTATCGCGCCGCGCAGCATGAAGCCCGCATGCAGGCTGGTCTCGGTCTTGTTTCCCCGCAGCACGGGCGCTTCGGTCAAATAGCGGTTGAGCAATACGGGCCGCGAAAAGGGCGAGAAGCCATTGGTGTCCGGGACGAGCAGCCTGGCAGTGGCCGGGCCGCCGAGCGTCCGGTCGCGGCTCTGCTCGGCCGAGAGGCTGACCGATCCGGAGAGCGTCTCGCCGATCCGGTCGGCGACCACGGTCTCCACCTTGATCGCGTCGTTGCCCGGCATGAGCGTGCGAAAGGGGCCGGGATCGAACAGCCGCGGGCGATCCGCGGCCGCGACAAAGCCGGCCAGCACGCCGCGATCGGCCGGATTCTCGGGCACAGGCGCGATCGTCACCGGCCGGCCCGCCGCGGCCGACAGCGCCGGATCGATCTCGCCGCCGCCCGGAGCGGTGATGTTGCCGATCGCGTCGAACGGCACGCCGGGATCGGGCGCAAGGCTGCGTTCCGACTGGAGCAGCGGGTCGGTGTGCCGATATTCGAGCCCGATCGTGAGTCGGGCACCGTCGCGCAGCCGCGTCATCCCTAGATTGGCCTTCTCGGTCGCGCTTCCCCGGCGCGTCGTGGTGCCGGCGCTCGCTCTCGCCTCGATCTGGCGGAAGCGGCGCCTGGTGATGAAGTTCACCACGCGGCGCGTGGGAGGGAAACCGAATTTGAGCGCGGCCTGCTCGGGCAGGACCTCGACCTTCTCGATCGCTTCGGGAGGCAGCGTGCCGATCTCGGCAAAGCCCGAGACGCGCTGGGCGTTGAGCAGGAAGATCGGGTCGGAGCCGTCGGCGCCCTGAGTCGTGCCGCGGATCGCCTGCAGCAGCTCGGGCACCGTCGCGGCGCCCGTAGCCGCCACTGCATCGGCGTCGAGCTCGGCGATCGGAGCCACGTCGGTGACGGCCGACCCGCGCTTGCCGATCACGATGATGTCGGGCTTGGAGTCGTCGGCTTGTCTGCCCTCTGTTTGCTTGTCCTCGGCCTGCTGCGCCCACGCGGTGGGTCCGAAGAGGCAAGCGAGGGCAACAGCTGAACAGCCCGCGACCTGCAGGCTCGACCGTTGGTCATGGAGGACTGTTCGGATCATCCGCCTATCTAATGAATTCTGGTGAACAGATTCTGGTAATTCTGAGCGGAGATGCTCAAGCGATGCGATCGAATGTCGCGGCTCATTCAAATTATAAAGCACGCATGTAAAAAATTTTTGCGAAACAAATAAAGAGCGTGGCAACTGGACGGTGACCCGACGTTAGCTCTGTCATCCGGAACCTTAGCTGGCGCCCACCACCTGTAAACAGCCACAATCTTGTGAACGGTTTGCAGCTAATGTGTCCTGAGGTGGCTTTCATGCCTCCGATCTGCCGAAACAGGTTCATTCATGCTTTTGGCCGGACAGATTGTCCTGTCACGCTTGGATACCCCGGGTCCACCGTGTGGAAGCTCAGAGCTGCCGGACCCCTCACGCCCCGGAGCCCGCCATTCCGAGCCCTTCATGACTTGCCCGAAAGCGGCCGTTCGATCATCTCCATGTCGGGAGAACCTGATGGCGCTAACTTGGGAAACGATAATTGCTGGCGTCGCTCTCGTGTTCGGGCTGCCAGTCGCCGTTCTCCTGCTTAACAAACGGTGGCGACACACTGGCTGGTGGCTGCTGGCCGGACTGATCGG
>DATLJJ010000501.1:0-23450 GCA_035538975.1 Sphingomonas sp.
GCGAAGGGCGAATAGGGATTGTCCGGCCGCACGGTGAGCGTGGCGCTGGGCAGGCCCTGCAGCGAGTAGTTCTCGTTGCCGTCGAGCTGCAGGCTCAGCGTCCCGCGGACCTTGTCCGACAACGGGCGCGCATAGGAAGCATTGATCTGAAGCTTTTTCTGCGGTCCGATCAAGGTACGATAAGGCGTCAGGTCGGTGACGTTGGGCTGGTTGGCGCCCGTCACGAAGTCATTCAGGCCCGGCACGCCGCCCGCAGCCGCGGCGTCGGTAATCCCCGCGACGGTGACGGGGCTTCCGGCCGCCGCGCTCAGCGCCGGATCGATCTCGGCACCGTTGACGCCGGTCACATTGCCCTGAAGGTCGAACAACGAAGTGCCCGCACGCGAAACGCCGCGCTCGCTCTCCAAAATGCCGGTCGACTGGTCATATTCGGCGCCGAAGGTGATCCGCTCGTCGCGCCGGATCACCGTGACGTCTGCCTCGCCGTTGAAGCCCGCATTGCCTCCCGCAGTCGGCGTGCGACCCTCGAACTCGGTGGTCAGGCTCGCAAAACGCCGGCGCAGGACGAAATTGATCACCTTCTGGTTGGCCGAATAGCCGTATTGGAGCGCGGCCTCGGGAGGCAGGATGTCGACGCGCAGGACCGCCTCGGGGGGGAGGGTGCCGATCTCGCGCATGTTCGAGCGGCGGCCGCTCAGCAACACGACCGGAGGCTCGCTGCCCAGCTGCGCCGAAAGCTCGCCCACCAGCTCGGTGAGGTTGGAAGCGCCATAGGAGCGGATTTCGGCCGGGCCGAGCTGCTGCTCGGGCTTCACGTCGCCGGGGACCGCGCCTTCGAGCTGGCCGCTGACCACGATTTCCTCGCCCTCTTCCGAATCGGGCGGCGGCGCGTCCTGCGGCGCCGGTGTGGACGTGTCCGGTGCGGCGGTCTGGCCCTGGGCCCACGCAGCCGCAGGCATCGCTCCAACCATCAGGCCCGCGAGCGCGCATCCCCACTTCATCCGTTTGGTACTCCCTGCACATTTTTCATGTCGCACGGAGGCCAGCCGCCGCGCGTTCCTGCGGCGCTACAAGCGACTTGTCGCAGAATTGTGCCAGAAGAGCGAAAAAATCGAGCTCCCGCCGGGAGCTCTGGGTTTCTGGTGCGGTCGAGAAGACTCGAACTTCCACGGCCTTTCGGCCACAACGACCTCAACGTTGCGCGTCTACCAGTTCCGCCACGACCGCACGTGAAACTCCGCCGGAGGGTCCCGGCGTCTGGTAAGGCGCGGCCCCTAGCAAAGCGTTTTGCGACTGGCAAGCGCCAAGGCGCGGCTTTCGAAAATCCATTCGCGACCCTAGGGTCCGCGCCCGATGACGCTGTCCCCTGCCCTTTCCGCCGAGATGCGGCGCATCCTCGCGCTGGCGTGGCCGGTGATCCTCACCAGCCTCAACTGGACGATCCTGCATGTCACCGATGTGGCGGTGGTCGGGCTGGCGGGCACCGGCGAAGCCGCGGCGCTGGGGGCGAGCCGATCGGTGACCTTTCCCGGGATCGTCATGGGGTTGGGCGCGCTCTCCGGAGTGCTCGTCCATGTCGCGCGCGCCGACGGCGCCGGCGATCTGCGCGGCACTGGCCGCGTGCTCCACCAGGGACTGGCGCTTGCGCTGGCGCTCGGGATCGCGAGCGGGCTCGCGCTCTATTGCTTTGCCACGCCGATGCTGCTCGCGCTTGGTGTCGCCACGGAGACCGCGCCCGAGGCGGCGCGCGTCGTCGAGGTGATGGCGATCGCCTATCCCTTTCAGCTGCTAATCGTGGCCGCGAGCTTCTTCCTCGAGGGCGTCAGCCGGCCGCGGCGCGTGACGATCGTCAATCTTGCGATCCTGCCGGTCAACGCATTGCTCGCCTGGGCACTCGCGACAGGGCAGTTCGGACTACCGGCCCTGGGGGCAGTGGGCGCGGCGGCGGCGACGGCGATTGCCTCGGCGCTGGGCGCGGCGGGAATGCTCGGCGCGGCCTGGACCTTGCCACGTGCCCGCGAGCGCGGCGTGCACGACATGCACGCGCTGACGAGCTCCGATTCGATCCGCGGCGCGGGCCGCCTCGCCGCCTTCGGGCTGGTGCCGGCGATCGCCTCGGGGCTCGAGCTCGTGGGCTTCTCGATCCTGATCGCGCTCTCGACGCAGCTGGGCGAGACCACCGCGCATGCCTTTCAGATCGTCTTCTCGATCCACAACGTCACTTTCGCCGTCGCGCTGGGGTTGGGCTCGGCTGCGGGCGTGCGCGCGGGCAATGCGGTGGGCGAGGGAGTCCCGCATCAGGCGGCAGGGCGCGCCGTGATCGCGGCGGTGCTGGCTGCTGCGGCGACGGGACTGCTGGCGCTCCTGCTGCTGCTGGTGCCGGCGCCTTTCGTCGGCCTCTTCCCCGCGACTGCCGGCGTCCATACGCTCGCCTTTGCGATGCTCGCCGTGTGGGCGCCCTTCATCCTGTTCGATGGTGTGCAGGTGGTGTTCGTCTATGCGCTGCGTTCGCTCGGGGACCAGGTGGCGGCGGGGATCAACGGCATCATCGCCTTCTTTGCGATCACCGGCGGGCTGGGGGCGCTGCTCGTCCACTGGGGGCTCGGGCCACGGGCGCTGGTGCTCGCCTCGGGGCTCGGTATGGTCGCGGCCGCGCTGCTCAACGGCGCGCGGCTGGCGCGGGTCAGCTCCCGATTTCGTTCGCGAAGCTGAGCTGCACCACCTTGGCGTTGGCCGGCATGTCTACCTTGGCGCCGTCGAAGTCGATCGCGGTCTTGGGCCCGAGGCTGCGCGCCTGCGGCGTGATCCGCCAGCTGTAGACCAGCCGGTCGCTATCGTCGCGTAGCTCGACGCGAATGTCGGGGACGTGCTGCGCCGCGCCGGTGGGGTTCAGCACCTTGCCCGAGATCGCCAGCACCTCGCTCCCGTTGGGCATGGTCCGCAGCTCGACGTTCTTGTCCGTGAACAGCAGCGGCGTATCGACCTCGCCCCCGATGCCGAGCCCGAGTTGGGCGGCGAGGCCCGGCGCGCCAGTGTAGAGGATCGCGCCTGCGCCGAGGAGCATCGACACCCCCGCAACCACGGCCGCTGCGGTCCAGCGCCGCGCGGGATTACGCCGCGGTTTGAACGGTGGCTGGGGTGCGAAGGGATCATAGCCGGTATCGCCGGCACCGGCCGGGCGGGAGGCTGGCGACATCGAGACATCGTCATAAACGCGCGGCGCGGCGGGCGCGGCGGCTGGCGGAGCCTCGATCGCTGGCGCCTCGGCAGTTTCGGACGCACGCGCTGCGGGCGCTACTTCGTCCGTGACTGGCTCGGGCGCGACGCGCGTCGTCAGGTCGAGCAGCGCGGGCGCCTGAAACCAGCTATGCTTGCAGTTCGCACATCGCACTGTCCGCCCGTCGGGTCCGACCGCTGTATCGGGTACGATGTACCGAGTCCGGCACTGGCTGCATTCCAGGATCATCTGACGTCTCTCGGGAGCCGGCTTGCCCACTGGCCGGCCTGCCCGATTCTAGCGTTAACGAATCGGCACAGCAAGAGGCGCGACTCGTGGATTCACCTAGGATTCCTGCGTGATTCGCACGCGCGCTTGAGCGCGCCGTTCGGCTGTGCGATGCCGGCCTTCGGGGAAGCAGCGAGCAGTCAGCGCCGACGATGGCCAATATCGTCCAATTCGAGAATGTCGGGCTGCGCTATGGCACCGGACCGGAGACGCTCACCGATGTGAGCTTCACGCTCAAGAGCAGCGCCTTCTACTTCCTCACCGGCCCCTCGGGTGCGGGAAAGACATCGCTGCTCAAGCTCCTCTATCTTGCCCAGCGACCGACGCGCGGCGCGATCCGGCTGTTCGGCGAGGACGCCGGTACGCTCCCGCGCACGCGCCTGCCCGGCTTCCGCCGCCGCATCGGCGTGGTGTTCCAGGACTTCCGCCTCGTCCCGCACCTGTCGGCCTATGACAATATCGCACTCCCCCTGCGCGTCGCCGGCGTGTCCGAGGGCGACATCGAGGCGCCGGTACGCGAGATGCTAGCCTGGGTAGGGCTGGCCGACCGCGGAACGGCCAGGCCGCCCACTCTTTCGGGGGGCGAGCAGCAGCGCATTGCGATCGCGCGCGCTGTCATAGGACGCCCCGAGATGCTGGTCGCCGACGAGCCCACCGGCAACGTCGACCCCAATATGGCCGAGCGGCTGTTGCACCTGTTCGAATCCCTGAACCGGCTCGGCACTACCGTGGTGGTCGCGACGCACGACTTCCACCTGCTCAACCGCATCCCCAATGCGCATATGATGCGGCTCGAGAAGGGGCGGCTCAACGATCCCACCGGATCGCTGCGCAACCCGCCGGGACAGCAATGAGGCTGCGGCTCACTCCCTACGGCGCCGACCGCCGGCTACTCGATGAGAGCCGGCGTACGCGGGCGATGACGTGGATCATGGCGATCATGGTGTTCCTGACCGTGCTCGCCGCGGCGCTGGGGCTCGGCATGTTCGCCGCGACCGCGCAGCTCGACCGCCAGCTCGCCGGTCGCCTGACCGTGCAGGTTGTCGATGCCGATGCAGGGCTGCGAGACCGCCAGGCGGCGGCACTGCTCGCCCAGCTGCCGCGTCTGCCCGGCGTGACGCGAGCGAAGGAAGTCGATCGCTACAGGCTTGCGGAGCTGCTCCAGCCCTGGCTCGGCGACGCGGGGCTCGACCCCGACCTGCCGATGCCGGCGATGATCGACGTCGAAGTCTCAGGCCATAGCGTCGCCACGGTCGAGCAGGCAGTGCGGCGGATCGCGCCCGGCGCACGCGTAGATCGCCACGCACAATGGCTGTCGCCGGTCCGCAGCTTCATGACCACGATGAGCTGGCTCGCGGTGGCGCTGATGCTGCTAATCGCAGGCGCCACGGCGGCCGTCGTGCTGCTCGCCGCGCGATCGGGGCTGGACACGCACCGCGACACGATCGAAGTGCTGCACATGCTCGGCTCGACCGATGTCCAGATGGCGCGGCTTTTCCAGCGCCGCATTGCGTTCGACACGCTGATCGGCGGCCTGATCGGTACGGCGGCGGCGTTTGCGGTCGCGTGGCTGCTGCAGTCGCGGATGGTGGCGCTTGGTTCGGAGCTACTGGGCGGTGTCGCGCTGGCGCCCAACGACTGGCTGCTGCTTCTGCTCGTGCCGCTGACCTTTGCTCTGCTCGCGACGCTCGCCGCACGCATCGCGGTGCTGCGCGCCTTGAGCAAGACGCTGTGATCCGCGCGATCCTGCTCCTGTTCGGCGCGGTGGTGGCGGCTGCTGCGGCATGGGGGGCGGGCTATGGCCTGTTTCTCCTGTCGCTCGGCGACCCGCTCGAGGCGCGCAAGACCGACGCGATCGTGGTGCTCACCGGCGGCCCCGGTCGGATCGCGCGCGGGCTCGATGCCCTGCGCGGCGGCGACGCGAAGCGGATGCTGGTCAGCGGCGTCGACCCGAGCGTGAAGCCGCACGAGTTGGCGGCGCAGTTCAAGCGCGACGCGCGGCTCTTCGACTGCTGCATCGACCTGGGACACGAAGCGGTCGACACGCGCTCCAATGCCGACGAGACGGCGCATTGGGTGCGCGCGCACGGCTACAAGTCGGTGCGGCTGGTGACGACCGACTGGCACATGCCGCGCGCGCGGATGGAGCTGGCACATGCGCTGGACGGCGATGTTGAAGTGATCGGCGATGCCGTGCGCAGCCCGCCCGGCAGCCCCGGCAAGCGCGTACTGCTGCGCGAGTATAACAAATATCTCGTCCGCCGCTTCGCGCTGTGGACCGGTGCGGGCTGAGATGGACCAACTACGCACCCTGTTGTTCTCGTTCGCCTTCTACGGCGTGTCCGTGCCGATCGTGCTGCTTGCACCGGTCGCGGCGCTGTTCGGCCAGCGTGCCTTTCGCCGCTGGGTGCTGTTCTGGACGCAATATCACGGCTGGTGCGCGCGCCACCTGGCGGGAATCCGTTCCCGGGTGGAGGGCGAGCCGCTGGCGACGCCCGCGCTCTACGCGGCCAAGCACCAGAGCTTTTTCGAGACCTTCGAGCTGGTTCGGATGCTCGGCGCGCCGGTGGTGGTGATGCGTCAGGAATTCGCGCGCATCCCCGTGTGGGGCTGGGCGGCGCGGCGTTATGGCGTGATCATTATCGATCGCAGCGCGGCGGCATCGGCGCTGCGCCAGATGATGCGCGAAGCAAAGGCGGCCAGCGCCGAGGGCCGGTCGGTGATCCTATTTCCCGAAGGTACGCGCACGCAGCCGGGGGAAGCCCCACCGCTGCGCTCGGGCCTCGCCGGTCTCTATCGCGCGATCGGCCTGCCGGTGGTCCCTGTCGCGCTCGACAGTGCGAAGGTCTGGCCCAAAAAGGGCCCGATGCATCCCGGCACCGTGACGTTCCGCTTTGGCGCACCGATCCCTGCCGGCCTCAAGCGCGAGGAAGTCGAGGCGCGCGTCCACAGCGAGATCAATGCGCTCAATAGCGGCGAATAGTCTCTATTCGTGCGAGCGGCCGAAATCCGGCCGGGCATCGTCCTGGCCTTGGTCGATGATCGAGCGGCGCACCGCGCGGGTGCGGCTGAACAACTCGAACAGCTCGTCGCCCTTGCCCCAGCGGATCGCGCGCTGGAGCGCGGTCAGGTCCTCGGAGAAGCGCTGGAGCATGTCGAGCACCGCTTCGCGATTGGCGAGGAACACGTCGCGCCACATCGTCGGGTCCGACGCGGCGATGCGGGTGAAGTCGCGGAAGCCGCCCGCCGAGAATTTGATGACCTCGGACTGGGTGACTTCCTCCATGTCCGACGCGGTGCCGACGATCGTATAGGCGATCAGGTGCGGCAGATGGCTGGTGACGGCGAGCACGCGATCGTGATGATCGGGCGCCATCGTCTCGAGCTCGGCGCCGAGCCGCCGCCAGAATTCGGCGACGCGCTCCACCGCCAGCGGATCGGTGCCCTCGGGCGGAGTGAGGATGCACCAGCGGTGGTGGAAGAGCGTCGCGAAGCCCGCCTCGGGACCGCTGTTCTCGGTGCCCGCAACCGGGTGCGCGGGCACGAAGGTGACGTTCGGCAGCGCGGCGTGCACGGCCTCGATCACGCTTTCCTTGCACGAGCCTACGTCGGTCAGGATCGCGTCGGCCGGCAGGTCGGCGGCGATCTCGCCGGCAGCCTGGCCCATCGCTCCGACGGGGACGCAGAGCACGACCAGATCCGCGTCGATCACCGCGGCCCCGGCAGTGTCGGCGATATCGTCGCACAGGTCGATTCGCCGCGCAGTCTCGCGCACCTCGGGGCTCGCGTCATAGCCGGTGACGCGGACGCTCGACATGTGCTGCCGGACGCCGCGCGCGATCGACGAGCCGATCAGGCCGAGCCCGATGACGGTGACGCGGGCAAAGGGTAGCATCGTCAGGCGCCCACGATCGCACGCAGCGCATCGACCATGCCGCGGACTTCCTGCTCGGTGCCGATGGTGATGCGCAACCCGTGCGGCAGCCCCTGGCCGGGGAGCCAGCGCACGATGTAGCCGGCGTCCATCAGCGCCTTGTACGCCGTCTCCGCATTCACTTCGCCCTCGAACAGGACGAGTTGGAAATTGGCCTTGGACGGGACCGCGCGCAGGCCCTTGTTGCCCATTGCGTTAATCTGCTCGGCGAACCAGCCGCGCCACTGGCGATTGTGGCGATAGCTGTGCTCGACGAAATCCTTGTCGCCGAGCGCGGCGATGGCGGCCTTTTGCGCAGCGGTCGAGAAGTTGAAGGGCGCGCGGATGCGGTGCATCGCGTCGATCAGCGCAGGCGCGCCATAGCCCCAGCCGACCCGCTCCGAGGCGAGGCCGTAGATCTTCGAGAAGGTACGCGTGACGAGCACATTGGGCTGGGTCCGCGCCAGCTCGAGCCCGCCGTCGTCGTCCTCCGGATCGAGATATTCGGTATAGGCCTGATCGAGCACGAGCAGAACATGGCCCGGCAGCCCCGCGTGCAGCCGCGCGATCTCGGCGCGGCTGCTGTATGTGCCGGTGGGGTTGTTCGGATTGGCGACGAACACCACGCGCGTCCGCTCGGTGACGCAGGCGAGGATCGCATCGACGTCGGTCGCATAATCCCGGTCGGGCGCGACCACCGGCGTGGCGCCCGTGCGGCGCGCGGCGATGTCGTATACGGCGAAGCCGTAGCGGACATAGATAACTTCGTCGCCCACGCCCGAAAAGGCGCCCGCGGCGAGATGGAGCACTTCGTCCGAGCCGGTGCCGTAGATGATCCGCTCCGGCTCGATGCCATAATGCGCGCCGATCGCCGCGCGCAGCTCGGCGGCGGCGGCATCGGGATAGCGCTCGAGGCTGGTCGCGGCGTCGAGGAAAGCCTCGCGCGCGACCCGGGGCGTGCCGAACGGATTCTCGTTCGACGAGAGCTTGGAGACCTTTCGGCCGTCGTCGGTGGTCGAGCGGCCCGGCACATAGGGCGCGATGCCCATGATCCAGGGCTTGGGAGCGGGTGCGGTCATGGCGGGCGGATTGGCGGAACGGCGCGCGCATGGCAAGTGTAGCGCAGGGCAGAGGGGGAGAGACGCATGCGGGGAACCAGTCTCGTCTGGCGCGCGCTGGCAGCGGCGCGCTTGCGTAACCTGATCGAGGACGGTGAGGCGCCGCCCGTTCCCGCGCCGCCCGGTGCCACGCGGCGCGCGCTGCTGAAAGGAGTGGTGGCGGCCGGCGCGGCATCGACGCTGCCGCGGCCGGCGCAGGCATTTGCGGGCGGGCGCGTGGCGATCGTCGGCGGCGGGATCGCAGGGCTGAGCGCGCTCCACCAGCTGCGCGAGGCAGGCGTCGATGCGCACCTCTACGAAGCGCGACCGCGGATGGGCGGGCGGATGCTCACGCATCGGCCGGAACAGGGGCCGGCGTTCGAAGTCGGCGGGCAGCTCGTCAACACCGACCACAAGGAGATGCACGCGCTCTGCACCCGCTTCGGAGTGGGGCTGGTCGACCGCAAGGTCGAGCCGCACCGGACGCTGGTGCTCGCCGACGGCAACCTGCTGGGCGAGGAGGCGCTGGCGGCGGGGCTGCGCGCGATCGCGGCGCAAATCGGCCGCGACGCCGACCGGCTCGACCGCGACTATGCCCGCGTCGCGCCCGAGCTCGATCGCCTGTCGATGGCCGCCTATCTCGACCGGCACCGCGCGCTGATGCCCGCGCCCTGGGCCCGGCAGTTGCTCGAGACGACCAGCCGCACCGAATATGGCGTCGAGCCCGAGGAGACGTCGGCGATCGAGCTGGTGTTCAACTTGCCGACGGTGGACGGGCAGCGCGTCGAGATATTGGGCGAATCGGACGAGCGTTTCGCGATCGAAGGCGGCAGCAGCGCACTGGTCGACGCGATCGGCAGCGCTTATGTCGATCGGATCACGCGCGACAAAAGGCTGCTGCGCATCGCGCGTTCGGCAAATGGCGTCCGGCTCCACTTCCTCGACGGCAGCACGGCGGATGCCGAGACGGTGGTCGTCGCCGTCCCCGCCCCGCTGATGCGCCAGATCGACTTCGCGCTGCCGCTACCTGCAATCTGGCGCAGCTTCATCGCCGAGATGGACCTCGGCCGGAACGAGAAGGTGCAGATGGCCACCGGCGCCCGCCCCTGGACCGCATCGATGGGCCCGGGCGGCGAGCTGTGGCAGGCCGATCCGCGCGCGGGCTGGTCGCTCGGCTGGGACGGCAGCGTCCATCTGCCGGACCGCGCCGACCCGGCCTGGACCTGGTTCCTGGGCGGCAATGAAGTCATGGCGGCAGAAAGCGAGGCGCCGCGCCACCTGGCGCTGCGCTTCGCCCGCAGCGCCGAGGCGGCGATACCCGGGCTCGGCGCCGCGGCGACCGGCCCCTTCGCGCGCACCAACTGGCATGCCCAGGCGCTGACGCTGGGCGCCTATGTCAACTACCGGCCGGGCCAGCTCACGCGCTTCGGGCATCTGCTGTGGGTCGATTCCGACGACCCTGCGGAGCGTCAGGCGGCTCGAGCGGGGCGCATCCTGTTCGCGGGCGAGCATCTCTCCGACGCCTTCCCCGGTTATATGAACGGCGCCGCCCAGACCGGACGGATGGCGGCCGAGGCGATCACCGGAGTGCGCGCCGCGAAAGCGGCGTGACGAAAGCCGGCATTGCCAGTCGGGGACGCAGACCCTAACCAGCGCCGCATGCTCGACGATGCGCGCTTCGGTCTTGCCCGCAGGGTCACGCTGCCGGGGCCGCTCAGGCTCGACGGCGGCGCGCTGCTGTCGCCCGTCGACGTGGCCTATGAGACCTATGGCACGCTCGCGCCCGACGGCGGCAATGCGATCCTCGTCTGCCATGCACTGACCGGCGACCAGCACCTCGCCTCGACGCATCCGGTCACGGGCAAGCCGGGCTGGTGGACGCGGATGGTGGGGCCGGGCAAGCCGATCGACACCGATCGCTATCTGGTGATCTGCGCCAATGTGCTGGGCAGCTGCCTCGGTTCCTCGGGCCCCGCGACGATCAATCCCGCCACGGGCAAGCCCTGGGCGATGACCTTCCCCGTCATCACGATCCGCGACATGGTCCGCGCGCAGGCGATGCTGCTCGACCATCTCGGCATCGCGCGGCTCTTCGCCGTGGTCGGCGGATCGATGGGGGGCATGCAGGCACTGAGCTGGGCCGCGACCTTCCCGGGCCGCGTCGCCTCGGCGATCGTCATCGCCTCCGCCGCGCGGCATTCGGCGCAGAACATCGCTTTCCACGAAGTCGGCCGTCAGGCGATCATGGCCGACCCCAAATGGCGCGGCGGCGATTATTATGCCGACAACGATCCCCCCGCCGCGGGGCTGGCAGTGGCGCGGATGGCGGCGCACATCACCTATCTCTCCGAGGCCGGGCTCACCGCCAAGTTCGGACGGCGGCTGCAGGCGCGAGAGGCCAAGACCTTCGGCTTCGATGCCGATTTCCAGGTCGAGAGCTATTTGAGGCACCAGGGCATCGCCTTCGTCGAGCGGTTCGACGCAAACAGCTACCTCTACATCACCCGCGCGCTCGACTATTTCGACCTCGCCGAGGAACATGGCGGTACGCTCGCCAATGCCTTCAGGGGCAACGACACGCGCTTCTGCCTGGTGAGCTTCGACACCGACTGGCTCTACCCGACGAGCGAATCGCGCAGCATCGTCCATGCCCTCAATGCCGCGGGCGCGCCGGCGAGCTTCGTCGAGCTGTCCTCCCCCTTCGGCCACGACGCGTTCCTGCTCGAGAGCCCGGAACTCGACCGGGTGATCACCGGCTTCCTCCGCGCGGGAGAAGAGTCCTGAGCTACCGCATTTCCTTCGAGCCCGCAGAGCTGGACGTCGAGCTGATCCACGCCTTCCTGAGCGGCAGCTATTGGTCGCCGGGCATCCCGCGTCACATCGTCGAGCGCGCGATCGCCAACTCGCTTTGCGTCGGCGCTTACGGCAAGGACGAGGACGGCAAGGACGAGCAGGTAGCGTTCGCGCGCGTGATCAGCGATCGCGCGACCTTCGCCTATCTCGCCGACGTGTTCGTCCTGCCGGCACACCGGGGCCAGGGTGTTGCGCGCCAGATTCTCGAGGCACTGCAGGCGCATCCCGAGTTGCAGGGCCTCCGGCGCTGGGCATTGTTCACGCACGATATGCAACCGCTCTACGCCAGGCTCGGCTGGGAGCCCTATCCGCACCCCGATCGGCTGATGGTGCGCGAGGACCCGGAGGTCTACAGCCGGTGAGCCTGCGACCCGACCTTGCGATCATCGCCGCCAACGTCCAGCCGGTGACGCGCGTGCTCGACGTCGGCTGCGGCGACGGCGCGCTGATGGCGGCGCTGCGCGACCGGCGCGGATGCGACGCGCGTGGGCTCGAGCTCGACCCGGCCGACGTCGCGGCCGCCATGGCGAAAGGCCTGTCGGTGGTGCAGGGCGATGCCGACACCGATCTGGCCGACTATCCCGACGCGAGCTTCGACTATGCGATCCTGAGCCAGACGCTCCAGACGACGCGGCGCCCGGACTGGGTGCTCGACCAGCTGCTCCGCATCGGTCGGCGCGCGTTCGTCTCCTTCCCCAATTTCGCGCACTGGCGCGTGCGCGCGTCGCTGCTGTTCGGGGGGCGGATGCCGGTGACGCGGCTGCTGCCGGTCGAATGGTATGCGACGCCGAACATCCACCATGTGACGGTCGACGATTTCCGCGCCTTCGTGCGCGGACGCGGGATCGTCGTCGAGGATTGCTGGTTCCTCTCAGGGGACAGCCGCACCGGATCGGCGATGGCGAACCTGTTCGCCGAGCATGCGGTGTTCCTGCTCAGGAAGGACAAATGACCGAGCGCAGCGTCACCGGCCTTCATCCCGCGCTCCGCGACGATATCGGCGATCTGGTGACGCGGCGGCCGGTGCCGGGACCGAACATCGACCATCTCGGCGCCTTCCTGTTCCTCAATCACCACGGCCCGCAGGCCTATCCGCCCGGTAACCGCGGTCTTCCCTTCGGTCCGCACCCGCACCGCGGCTTCGAGACCGTGACCTTCATCCTCGAGGGCGAGCTCGCGCACACCGATTCGGCGGGGCACGAGAGCATCATACGGGCGGGCGGCATGCAGTGGATGACCGCGGGGCGCGGCATCGTCCATGCCGAAGTCTCGCCCGCGGCTTTCAAGCGCGACGGCGGGCCGATGGAGATTCTCCAGCTCTGGCTGAACCTGCCCGCGCGGCTCAAGATGTGCCCGCCGCGCTACACCGGCGTTCAGGCCGACGCGATTCCCGCGATCCGCGACGAGGGCACGACGCTCCACCTGATCGCGGGCGAACGGGAGGGACACCGCGGGCCGGTCGAATCGCTGACGCGGACGTTCCTGAGCTGGGTCGAGGCGGAGCCGGGTGCACGCATTTCGTTCGACGGGCTCGGCGGGCGCGACGTCTTCCTCTATGCTGCTCGCGGCAGCTTCGACGTGGCAGAAACGACCGTCCCGCAGTTCCACCTCGCCGAGCTGAGTGCGGGCGACACGCTCACGGTGAGTGTGTCCGAACCCGCGCTGTTCCTGTTCGGGCATGCCGAGCCGATCGACGAACCGGTGGTCGCGCACGGCCCCTTCGTGATGAACAGCGTCGAGGAGATCCGCCAGGCGTTCGTCGATTACCAGGCGGGCCGCTTCGGCACTGCGGAGATCGTCGCGGGCTAGACCCCGTCGCCCCAGTTCACGGTGACGCGCGTGCCTTCGGCGACCGGCTCGACCACGATCATCAGGCTGCGCTGCGATTCCTCGCCCGCCGAATAGCTTTTGTCGGTCGCGAGCCGCTGGGCCAGGCCCGAAGCGTTGGCCTGGGCGCGCGACCAGCCGAGCACTTCGCGGGGCGCTGCCCCGGTCAGATAGACGATCGAGCCGCTGACGTGGCGGGGCCCGCGACCGTCTTCGCCCGCGACGCAGGTGGTGATGCGCGCGTCACGATAGACGGGAACGAAATCGGGCTTGTTGCTGCAGTCGATCGCCGCCGCGACCGCTGCCGATTTGCCCTTGGCGGCCGCCTCGACGACGTTCTGCGCGACCGGGTCGCTGACATTGTCCGAAGACACGCCGTTGCCGCCGCACGCGCCGAGCAGCAGTCCCGCCCCCAGCGCTGCGACGTGGCTCCGCATCAGAATGGAACGTCGTCGTCGAGATCGTCGGGGAAGCCGCCGCCGAAGCCGCTGCTGCCGCCGCCCACGGCGGCGCCGCCGCGCGCACCCGCGCCGCCGTTATAGGTGCCGCCGCCGCGGCTCGACGACTGGCCGGAGAATTCGTCGCCGCCACCCCAATCGTCGCTGCCACCGCTGCTGCGTCCCGCGCCCTGGCCGCCGCCGGGCCCGTCGAGCAGCACCATCTGGGCGTTGAAGCCCTGAAGCACGATCTCGGTCGAATAGCGGTCGGCACCCGACTGATCCTGCCACTTGCGGGTCTGGAGCTGCCCTTCGAGATAGACCTTGCTGCCCTTGCGCAGAAAGCGTTCGGCGACGTTGGCGAGGCCTTCAGAGAAGATCTTGACCGTGTGCCACTCGGTCTTCTCGCGCCGCTCGCCGCTCTGGCGGTCTTTCCATGTCTCGGACGTGGCGATGCGCAGCTCGACCACCTTGCCGCCGTTCTGGAACGACCGCGATTCGGGGTCCCGGCCAAGATTGCCGACCAGAATCACCTTGTTCACCGAACCCGCCATCGAAAACCGCTCCTAAAGCCCCAGAGCGACTGCGCTCCAGTACGTGATACCAGCAGCGATGTAGGCCAGCGCGAACAAATAGCCAACCATGAAGGCAGGCCATTTCCAGCCGTTGGTCTCGCGCCGGGTCACGGCGATCGTCGATATGCACTGCGGCGCGAAGACGAACCACATCAGGAAGGCAAGCGCAGTGGGCAGAGTCCAGCGTTCGCGCAGATTCCGGCGGATCGTCGCGTCGCCCTGCGCATCCTCGGGGTTGTCGACGGCATAGACGGTTCCGATCGCCGCCACCGCCGCCTCGCGCGCGGCCATGGCAGGAAGCAGCGCGAGCGAGATGTCGTGGTTGAAGCCGATCGGGCGAACGACGACCTCGATCCCGCTCGCGATGCGCCCGGCGATCGAATATTCGCTCTGGCGCGCGCCCTCCGGCGCCTGGGGGAAGGTGGCGAGCAGCCACAGGATCGCGACCGTCGCGGCGATCGTGGTGCCTGCGCGCTTGAGGAAGATCTCGGCGCGCTGCCACAGCCCCAGCGCGACGTCACGCAGCCGCGGCAGCTGGTACTTGGGCATCTCCATCATGAAGCCCGAGGTCGCACCGCGCGTGACGGTACGCCGCAGCATCAGCGCGACCGCGAAGGCGCCGGCGATGCCGAGCAGATAGAGGCCGAACAACACCAGCCCCTGCAGCCCGATGCCGGGAAGCACGGCGCGGTCCGGAATCAGGGCGCCGATGATGATCGTATAGACCGGCAGCCGCGCCGAGCAGGTCATCAGCGGCGCGATCAGGATCGTGGTGAGCCGGTCCTTCTCGTCGGCGATGGTGCGCGTCGCCATGATGCCGGGCACCGCGCAGGCGAAGCTCGACAGCAGCGGAATGAACGCGCGGCCCGAAAGCCCGACGCTCGCCATCACCCGGTCCATCAGGAAGGCGGCGCGGACCATGTAGCCCGACGCCTCGAGCACGAGGATGAAGGCGAACAGGATCAGGATCTGCGGCAGGAACACCACCACAGCGCCCACGCCGGCGATCAGCCCCTGGACAATGAAGTCGTGGACGAAGCCCGCGGGCAGCAGCGTGCCCACCGCATCGGCGAGCCACGCCATGCCGGTCTCGATCCAGCCCATCGGCGCCTCGGCCCAGGCGAAGACCGACTGGAACATGACGAAGAGCAGCCCGAGCAGCAGCACCGGGCCAGCGACGGGGTGGAGCGCGACGGCATCGAAGCGGTGCGTCCAGCGGCGGGCCGCCGTCTCGGATACGGTGACGGCAGTCGCAATCTGGCGGGCGCGGCGCTGGAGCGTGACGATGTCGTGCTGCACGCCGGGTCCCGGGCGCACCTTGTGGAGGCCGCGCACGACTTCGCCCAGCGCGTCCTTGAGCGCGTCGAGCCCGCGGCGACGCACCGCGACCGTGGGGACCACCGGCACGCCGAGCTCGCGCGCAAGGGCATCGGCGTCGAGCACCAGCCCGTCGCGCGCCGCGAGGTCGATCATGTTGAGCGCGACTACCAGCGGCAGGCCCAGCGCGATGAGCTGGAGCGTGAAGCGCAGATGATTGTCGAGGTTCGAAGCGTCGACCACCACGACGATCGCATCGGGTAGCCGTTCGCCTTCCTGCCGGCCCACCAGCACGTCGCGCGTCACTTGCTCGTCGGGGCTCGACGGATCGAGGCTGTAGGTGCCGGGCAGGTCGAGCAGCTCGATCGGCCGCCCGTCGGGAAGCGCGAACCGGCCCGAGTGGCGCTCGACCGTGACGCCGGGATAGTTGCCGACCTTCTGACGCGCGCCGGTGAGCGCGTTGAACAGCGCGCTCTTGCCGGCATTGGGGTTGCCGACGAGCGCAACCAGCGGGGCCTGGTTCATGGGATCAGCCGGCGCCGAGAGTGACATGGACCGCGGCCGCGACATGGCGGCGCAGCGCCACGGTCATACGGCCGATCCGGCAGGCCACGGGCCCGCCGAAAATCCCCGAGCGATGCAGCAGCTCGACTTCGACGCCTTCGTCTAGCCCCAGCTCGCGCAGGCGGCGCGCCTCGGGCTCGGACAGCGCATGCCAGTCGACGGCGGTGACCGTCGCGGGATGCTGGCGGGGGATTCGGGCGAGCCGGACGGGTACGGGAATCGCAGCGGCGACATTCATGCTGCGAGTCATTATCAATAACGCCGGCACAACGCCAGCGCTACCTGCGCCGCCATGCTCTTTCCCGACGGCCGACACGCCGCCGCCGGGAAATCGCGTTTGTCGGGCGCTGCCGCGGCTCAGGCCTGCGGTATTTCCGCCGACGGAGCAACGCGCACGGCCTCGGCCGTGCCAGGGACGTGGACCACCTGCACCTGCACGGGCTGTTCCTCATAGGTGGCGGCCGTCACCAGACCCCAGATCCAGGCGCCCAGCGACATGGGGATGCCGAGGATAGCGCCAATGATGGTGAGGGTGAACGCCACGCCGACGATGTAGAGGATAAGCTGCGCGATCCCCGCGCCGGTCTTGCCGATGACCAGGCTGCCCACGCCCGGAAAAAAGAAGTTCAGAATAATGGCTGCAATCTTCATGCGTTATGCCCCCCTTTGCTTACGCATATGCAGCTAAGCATCAATCGGGAAGCGGCGCAATCGCCTCTTCTTCTGCAGCTCTACACAACCGGATAGCGCAGCCGCCCGATGAAGCGCGACAGGCTGGGACGATGGCTCGCGCGACCGAGGAACTGCGCCTTGGCCTTTTCGAAGCGCATCACATCGTCGATGCGCCGGCCGAGGAAGGCACGCGTATCCACCCAGCCTTCGCTTTCGTCCTGCAGGAACACCGCGATCGTCGCGGCATAGATCGAGCCGAGCAGCGCGCGCTTGGTATAGTGATTGTAGTCGGTCGCGGTGTCGCCTGCGAGGCGCCACATCACATCGGCCGAGCGCCAGCCGAGCCGTGCGGCACGCAGCGTGTTCTGCGGCATCGCGAGGATGGCAACCGCCCGGCGCAGCGCTTCGCGATTCCCGGCGAGCAACTCGAGCCGGGATTCGACCAGCGCGGCGATCCGCTGACGGATCTTCATCGCGGCGAGCGCTTCGGGCGTGAAGCGCGCCGCCATCGCCCGGTCCACGCTGGCGAACCAGGCGTCGATCATCGCTACCGCGCCGTCCGGAAAGGCAAGATGCGCCACGTCGCGGTCGACCCCCATCGAGTCGGCGGTCGCGTCGAGCGCGCGCGTGTTCCAGCCGTCGAAGGCGGCGTTGGCGGCGAGCGCGGGGGCGAGCGCCTCGCGCAGTTCGTCGAGCGTGGCGTCTGCGAGGTCCATCAGCCCGATTTACGCTCCTCAGCCTCAGGCGCAAGCGCCTCGGACTTGTTCGCGCCGCCACGCACCAGCACCAGCGCGACGGCGACGAGCAGTGCGCCGAACAAATCGGCGGCGGCGAGGCGCTCGTCATAGATGATCCAGCCGAGCGTCGCCGCGACCACGGGCTGGATCAGCAGCGCGATGCCGACGATCAGCGGCGAGAGATGGCCGAGCGCATAGATCATCAGCCCCTGGCCGATGAGCTGGCTGACCACCGCCAGCGCGACGAGCGGCCACCAATTGTGCGGCATCACCTGCTCGCCGAGCGCAAAGGCGAGCATCAGCAGCGGCGGGATGGTGGCGAGCGAGGAGAGTGCGAGCGCAGAGAGCGGCGCCATCGCCTCACGCGCGCGCGCCATGAAGATGAAATAGACGGCGTAGAGCACGCCCGCGAGCAGGCAGAAAAGGTCGCCCGCCAGATGCCGGGACGAAAGCTCGGCCGAGCGCCCGAGCAGCAGCCCGCCGCCGACCGCCGCGAGCAGCAGCGCCGCCGCCTGCGGCTTCGTCGGCCACATGCGCGCGGCGATGAAGCCGTAGATCGGGTAGATCAACGTCGCCGAATTGCCGAACAGCGTCGAGTTCGCGAGCGTGGTCCGCACGATTCCGATGTGCCAGCTCGCAAGATCGCCGGCGAAGGCGACGCCGGCGATCACCAGCACGCCCCACAGCCCCCTGGCCGAGGCGATCGGCTTCCGCTCGATCACGAAAGCAGCACCGAGCAGCACGGGTACCGCCAGCGTCAGCCGCCAGAAGCCCGCCGCGACGGGCCCAACGTCCGCCAGCCGGACGAAGAGCGGCCCGAAGGCGAGCGCGACATTGGCGAGCGCCACCGCGACGAGCGCGGCCACCGGGGGCCCGCCGCTTTGCGTCCGATTAGTTTTTCTTTGAGACCTGTTTTGGTGCATGGCCCCGTGTAGCGCCCTATCTCGTCGCCGTCACATCCAGGACGTCCATAACGAAGAGGGTCCCCCCAATGCCCAGCCTTTTCGATCCGATCCAGCTCGGCGCCCTCGCCGCTCCCAACCGCATCCTGATGGCGCCGCTCACCCGCGCCCGTGCGAGCCGCGAGCATGTGCCGACGCCGGTGATGGCCGAATATTATGCCCAGCGCGCCGGCGCCGGGCTGATCCTTTCCGAAGCGACGGGCATCAGCCGCGAAGGGCTGGGCTGGCCCCATGCGCCGGGATTGTGGACCGAGGAGCAGGTCGAGGGCTGGAAGCCCGTGGTCGAGGCGCTGCACAAGGCGGGCGGGCGCATCTTCGCGCAGCTCTGGCACATGGGCCGGATCGTCCATCCGAGCTTCCTCGATGGCGCGCGGCCGCTCTCCTCCTCGGCGACCACCGCGCCCGGCCAGGCGCACACCTATGACGGCAAGCAGGACTATGCCGAGGCGCGGCCGGCGACGAAGGACGACATTGCGCGCGTGCTCGACGACTATTCGCGCGCGACGCGCAACGCGCTGCGCGCAGGCTTCGACGGCGTTCAGCTCCATGCCGCCAATGGCTATCTGATCGACCAGTTCCTGCGCGCGGGCGCCAACCACCGCGACGACGACTATGGCGGCAGCCCGGAGAACCGCGGCCGGCTGTTGCGCGAGGCCGTGCAGCGGCTCATCGACGAAGCAGGCGCGGACCGCACCGCGGTGCGCTTCTCGCCCAACGGCAATTCGCAGGGCGTCGAGGATCCGGATCCCGCGGCGGTGTTCGTGCCTGCCGCGCAATTCCTGTCGGACGCGGGCATCGCTTTCCTCGAGCTGCGCGAGCAGACCCCCGACGGCACTTTTGGCCGTACCGACCAGCCGCGCGTCTCACCCGCGATCCGCAAGGTGTTCAAGGGGCCGCTGGTGCTCAACCAGGATTATGACCTGGCGCGCGCGCAGGCCGAACTTACATCGGGCAATGCCGACGCGATCGCCTTTGGCAGACCCTTCATCGCCAATGCCGATCTGGTGGCGCGTCTACGCACTGGCGCTCCGCTCAATGCGCCCGACGTACAGACCTTCTACAGCCAGGGCGCGGAGGGCTATACCGACTATCCGCTGCTCGACGAATCGCGCGCGGCCTGATCGAAGCCATCGAGATAGCGCGTGATTGCGGCGCGGATGCCCGAGCGAGTGTTCGCGTTCGCGAGCAGCGCGATCCCGACGGGAACGAGCCACCAGGCATAGAAGAACAGAGCGACCAGCAAAGCGGTGCCTATCGCCACCACGAAGCGGAGCTGACCGAACCGCGCGCGGGCGGCATAGTTGAGCTTGAGCGTGCGCGGCCCCTTGGCGTCGTAGAGCGCACTGGTCGTGAAGTTAATACCGTCGCTCGCGCCGAGCCTGCGCAGCAGGGGCGGCGTCCGCTGTTTCGAACGCCCGGCAACCGGTGGCGGCACGGTCGGCCGCTCGCCCTTCCAGGTGTCGATCACTTCGAGGCGCCGCCCGCGCTCCACGATCCGGTAGCGGGTGGGCGGCGCTTCCATCATCTCAGGCGAAGCGCTCCTTGAGCGCCAGCATCGCGAGCGCCGCCTTGGCCGCCTCGCCGCCCTTGTCCTTCTGCTTGGGATCGGCGCGGACCAGCGCCTGTTCCTCGTCCTCGACCGTGAGGATGCCGTTGCCGATCGGCAGCCCGTCGAGCGCGAGCGCCATGATGCCGCGCGCGCTTTCGTTCGAGACGATCTCGAAGTGATAGGTCTCGCCACGGATCACGACGCCGAGCGCGACATAGGCGTCGTACTGGCCGGTGTCGGCGGCGAGCGAGATGGCACCGGGCACTTCAAGCGCGCCCGGGACGGTGATGACTTCATAATCGTGACCCGCCTCCTGCAGTGCGGTGCGCGCACCCGCGAGCAACAGGTCGTTCAGATGTGCGTAGAATCGGGCTTCGACGATCAGAACACGGGCCATTATCTATCCAGGTCGATGGCACACTCGCCGACGATCGACAGGCCGTAGCCGTCGAGCCCCACGAGCGTGTGGTGGGTGTTGGTGAGCAGCACCATGTCGTGCACGCCCAGTTCGGTGAGGATGGTGGCGCCGACGCCGTAATCGCGCAGCTCCTCCATGTCCTTGGGCGGGAGCGTGCCGGCCTTGGCCTGGAGCGCGACCGAGAACTGGTCGGCACGGGGCTTGTTGATCACGACGACCACGCCCGAGCCTTCCGCGCCGATGATCTCCATCGAGCGACGCAGCAGCCCGCCGCGCTCGCCGCCCTCGCCGAAGATGTCGCTGAAGGGCGAGAGCGCGTGCATGCGCACCAGCGTGGGCTTCGAAGGATCGACCTTGCCCTTGACCAGCGCGACCTGCTCGCTGCCGGTCGCCTTGTTCCAGAAGGTCATGGCGGTCCATTCGCCGCCCCATTCGCTGGTGAAGCGGGTCTCGGCGCGCTTCTCGACGAGATGGTCGTTGCGGCGGCGATAGGCGATCAGGTCGCGGATGGTGCCGATCTTGAGGTTGTGGAACTGGGCGAAGGCGACGAGATCGTCCATCCGCGCCATCGTCCCGTCGTCCTTCATGATCTCGCAGATCACGCCCGAGGGGTTGAGCCCGGCGAGCCGTGCGACGTCGACCGCGGCCTCGGTATGGCCCGCCCGCACCAGCACGCCGCCGTCGCGCGCGACGAGCGGGAAAACGTGGCCGGGCGTCACGATGTGCTCGGCGCCCTTGGACGCGTCGATCGCGACCGAGATGGTGCGCGCGCGATCGGCGGCCGAGATGCCGGTGGTGACGCCTTCCCTTGCCTCGATCGAAACCGTGAACGCCGTCTCGTGGCGCGTGCCGTTGGAGCGGCTCATCAGATCGAGCCCGAGCTGGTCGACACGCGCCTTGGCCATCGCCAGGCAGATCAGTCCGCGGCCGTATTTGGCCATGAAGTTGATCGCGTCCGGCGTCGCCATCTGGGCGGGAATGACGAGATCGCCTTCGTTCTCGCGGTCCTCGTCGTCGACGAGGATGAACATGCGGCCGTTGCGGGCCTCGTCGATCAGTTCCTCCGGACTGGAGAGGAAGCCGTGCTTGAGCCGGGCGAGTTCGCCCGAGGAATTAGCGGTTGCCACGAAGCGACTCCATGCGCTGCAGATAGCGGGCGAGCACGTCGATCTCGAGATTGACCTGCCGGCCCGCTTCGATCGCGCCCAATGTAGTGACTGCAGCCGTATGGGGAATGATGTTGAGGTGGATTTCGACGCCCTCGGCAGTGTCGCGCACTTCGTTGACGGTCAGCGAGACCCCGTCGACGGTGATCGAGCCCTTGGCCGCGACATAGGGCGCGATCTCCTTGCCCGCGGCGATGGTGAGCCGGTGCGAGCCGCCTTCCTCGCGCCATTCGGCGACCGTGCCGATGCCGTCGACGTGACCGGTGACGATATGGCCGCCGAGTTCGTCGCCGAGGCGCAGCGCGCGCTCGAGGTTGAGGCGGCGTCCCGCCGTCCACTGGTCCGCCGCGGTACGCGAGACGGTCTCCGCCGACACGTCGAAGTCGAGCGAGCCGGGCGCCTTGTCGACCACCGTCAGGCAGACGCCCGAGCAGGAGACCGACGCGCCGAGGTCGATCTCGCTCGTGTCGTAGCCCGTGGAGACGCGGACGCGCAGGTCGCCCTGCTGGCGGACTTCGGCGATAGCGCCGATATCGGTGACGATTCCCGTGAACATGTCAGTGGCTCGCGTAGACTTCGAGTCGGTCGCTGCCAAGCATCCGCGTGTCGGTGAGCTTCCAGCGCCCGTGCGCCGCGGCCAGATCGGCGAGGCCGAGGTCGCCCAGCGCGGGCTTGCCGCCGCCGATCAGGATGGGCGCGCGGTAGAGGAGGAGGCGATCGACCAGTCCTTCGCGGAGGAAGGCGGCGGCGGTCTGCGCGCCGCCCTCGACGAGCAGGTGATCGACGCCTTCAAGACCGGCGATGTCGGCAGGCGTGCCGAGCCTCTCCCAGCCGTCGCCTCCGCCAAGGGCCAGGGACGTCAGCAGAACGCGACGCGGCGAACGATCTTCCAGTCCGGGCAAGCGCACGTCGAGACGCGGCGAATCGGCCTCAAAGGTGCCGCGACCGACCAATATCGCCTCGTGCCGCGCGCGTTCGAGGTGCGCGTGCGCCCGCGCCTCGGGACCGGTGATCCAGCGGCTCTCGCCCGAGGCAAGCGCGATGCACCCGTCGAGCGACGTCGCAAGCTTGAGCGTGACGAAGGGGCGCCCCTTTTCGCGACGCGTGAGGAAACCGACCATCGCCGCACGCGCCGGCGCCCGCGCCGCACCTTCCACCACGTCGATCCCCGCCGAGCGCAGCCGCTCCGCGCCCTTGCCGTCGGTGCGCGGATCGGGATCGCCGAGCGCGATCACCACGCGCGCCACTCCCGACCCGGCAAGCAGGTCCGCACAGGCCGGCCCGCGCGGTGACGCGTGCGCACAGGGCTCCAGCGTGACGTAGCAAGTTGCGCCGCGCGACTTCGCGCCGGCCTCTGCCAGCGCCATCGCCTCGGCATGGGGCCGGCCGCCCGGCTGGGTCCAGCCGCGCCCGACGACGCGGCCCTGCGCGACGATCACGCAGCCGACATTGGGATTGGGGGCGGTCCTGCCGCGGCCGCGCTCCGAAAGCGCGAGCGCCGCGGCCATCCAGCGCGCTTCGTGGCTCAGAAGCCCCACGATTCGAGCTTGTCGTCGAGCCTCTTGAACTCGGCCTGGCGCTCCGCGCGCTTCTTCTCCAGCTCCGCCTCGGCGATATGCTTCTTGGCCTGGTCGATCTTCTGCTGCGCGCGGATCTGCTCGTCGGTGCGCGTGATCGGCCATTGCTCGACGTAGATGATGTTGCGCTTGTAGGGCGTCGCGATCTGCGAATCCTTCACGAACATCCAGAGGATCGTCAGCGTGACCGCCATTGCGAGCACCATGAACCACAGCTCGTAGCGCTTGCGGGTCGCGAGGAAGAACCGCAGATCCCGGTAGGCCCTGAACGGCGAGAGAGT